>URIN01000055.1 GCA_900547915.1 uncultured Clostridium sp.
ATCACACGGCGAGGCGGTCGGCATCGGAATGGTAATGATAACCCGCGCAGGTGAAAAATCGGGAATTACCGAAAAGGGCACCGCAGATAAAATAGCTGTTCTGCTTAAAAAATACGGCCTTAAAACAGAAACAGACTTGCCTGTTTCAGAAATCGTCAGCAATATGGCATATGATAAAAAACGCACATCAGGCGGAATTAAACTCATAATGCTGAAAAGTATAGGCAACAGCTTTATTGACCCAATGTCTATGGACGGCGTCAAATCTCTTTT
Organism: uncultured Clostridium sp.; assembly: GCA_900547915.1. GTDB lineage: Bacteria > Bacillota > Clostridia > Oscillospirales > Acutalibacteraceae > Eubacterium_R. The sequence continues at coordinate 274 of URIN01000055.1, forward strand.
CGGTGTTGAATAAAGGAAAAATATGAAAATTGTTGAAATAGAAAACTCCGCACTTAATGGAGAACTGACCCTGCCGCCAAGTAAATCGGCGGCGCACAGGGCTATTATATGCTCGTTCCTTGCAGGCGGCGGTACAGTGGAACCCATAATTCCTTCAAAGGATATGAAGGCGGCAATAGGCGCCGCAAACAGCCTGAAAAGCGGAGATAAGATAATAAACTGCATAGAAAGCGGAAATACGCTGCGCTTTTTTATTCCCGTGGCGGCGGCACTCGGCAAAGATGTCACTTTTATAGGAGAAGGCAGACTTCCTCAGAGACCGCTCGGTGAGTATATCGAACTGCTTCCTAAGCACGGTGTAAAGATTGAAAGCGGCGGTTCGCTTCCGCTGTCAATAAGCGGAAAACTTGAAAGCGGCGATTTTGAGATACGCGGAGATATAAGTTCTCAGTACATAACCGGTCTTATGCTTGCATTGCCCTTGCTTGACGGCGATTCTAAAATAATTCTTACCACGCCGCTCAAATCAAAGCCGTATGTGGATATGACTATAAAAGTCCTCGGCGATTACGGCATTTGTGTTAAGGAAACTGATTACGGCTATTTTGTTAAAGGCTCTCAGAAATATGCCGTGCGTGATTATACTGTAGAGGGAGACTGGAGCCACGCGGCGTTCTTTATGAGCGCGGCGGCAATAGGCGGCAAAGTTACCCTTGATGGAGTGGATATGAATTCAGCTCAGGGTGATAAAGCGGTAGTTGATGTTATGCGTATGTTCGGCGCAAAGGTAACTGTCGGCGATAATTCGGTCACCTGCGAGAAAGATGAACTTCACGGAATAGATATAGACTGCGATAATATTCCCGATATGGTGCCCGCAATTGCCGTTACGGCGGCGTTCGCACAGGGCAAAACGGTTATAAGTGGTGCACAGCGTCTTAGATTTAAAGAGTCAGACAGAATTGAAGCTATTGTTTCAAATCTAATAAAAATGGGCGTTGATGTTACCGAAACCGAGGACGGTATGATTATAAATCCATCGGGTGTTCGCGGAGCACAGCTTAAAGGTTACAATGACCACAGAATAGTCATGGCATTTTCGGTGGCGGGTCTTTTCTCAAACGGAAAGATTTGTATTGATGAGGCTGAAAGTGTCAATAAAACATATCCGTCATTTTTTGATGATTTTAATAAACTGGGAGGAAAAGCGAATGTCATCAACGCTGGGTGAAAATATAAAACTGTCTGTTTTTGGTGAAAGCCACGGCACAGCTATCGGCTGTGTTATAGATGGCCTTCCCGCAGGCGTAACGCTTGATTTTGATAAAATTCAGAAAGAAATGGATAAGCGTGCCCCAGGCAGGGATAAATCCTCAACGGCAAGAAAGGAACCCGATAAGCCGCAGATACTCAGTGGTGTACTTAACGGAAAAACAACGGGCGCCCCTCTTGCAATGATAATTGAAAATACAAATACAAGAAGCGGTGATTACGATTCCGTGCGCTTTGTGCCCCGTCCGGGTCACAGTGATTACCCTGCATATGTAAAATATAATGGCTTTAATGATATACGCGGAGGCGGCCATTTCAGCGGCAGGCTTACTGCTCCCGTAGTTTTTGCTGGCGCTATTGCAAAGCAGATACTTGCTGAAAAAGGCATTACTGTAGGCGCTCATATTTTGCAGGTAGGCACCGTATATGACACGCCGTTTGATAAAAATAATATAGATGCTAAAAGACTTGAAGAGTTATCTTCTGACTTTTTTGCCACAATCAGCACTCAGAAAGAAATCGAAATGCGTGCTTATATTGAAAACGCGCGTCTTCAGGGCGACTCCGTGGGCGGCGTTATTGAGTGCGCCGCAGTCGGCGTTCCTACCGGAATTGGTTCGAATATGTTTTCAACAGTTGAGAGCAGGCTTTCTTACGCTCTGTTCGGTATTCCCGCAGTAAAGGGCGTTCAGTTCGGAGCAGGCTTCGATTTTGCCGCTATGCGCGGCAGTCAGGCAAATGATGCGTATGAGGTTAAAGATGGCGCCGTTCATATGAAGTCTAATAATAACGGCGGTGTGCTTGGCGGCATAACAAGCGGGGCACCACTTGTGTTTTCAGTTGCCGTAAAGCCTACGGCTTCCATTGCAAGCGTTCAGGACAGTGTTAATCTTAAAACTATGGAAAATGAAAAGCTTGTTGTTAACGGCAGACATGATCCGTGCATAGTTCCGCGCGCGGTTGCGGTGGTGGAAGCGGTGTGCGCTTTCGTGCTGCTTGATATGATGATGTAAAAAGGAAATTTGTTTTAATGGATTTGCTCGATTTAAGAAAAGAAATAGATAAAATAGACGAACAGCTTATTCCGCTTCTTCAGCACCGAATGGATATTTCAAGGCAGGTTGCCGCTTATAAGGCTGAAAGAGGGCTCCCTGTTTTTAACGCCGAAAGAGAAGGCCAGATACTTGATTCTGTAAAGGAAAAATGCGGTGAGGACGGCGATGCCATTGCCACTGTGTTTTCTGCAACTATGGATGCTTCCCGTGCCATTCAGCATAATATTATGGAAAGCGGCGGAAATTTAAGAAATATTATTATTTCAGCAGTTTCAAACGAAAATGCGTTTGATCAGAAAGTTACAGTTGCCTGTGCAGGTGTTGAAGGCAGTTATGCAGACGAAACAGCGCTCACTCTTTTCAAAAATGCTTCTATCAAGCATTACAGAATATTTGAAGATGTGTTTGAAGCTGTCAACAAAGGCGAGGCTCCGTTCGGAATAGTGCCTGTTGAAAATTCAACGGCGGGTTCTGTTCACGAGGTGTATGACCTTATTATAAAATACAGATTTTATGTAGCAGGCTCGTATTCCCTTGAGGTAAATCACTGCCTTTGCGCACGCAAGGGTGTTGAATATTCAGATATTGAAGAGGTTTACAGCCACCCTCAGGCTCTTGCGCAGTGTTCTGAATTTTTAAAGAATTTTGATTTTACGGGTGTAAACTACACAAATACAGCAGCGGCGGCAAAATATGTTGCCGAAAGCGGCAGAACCGATGTGGGCGTTATTTGTTCTGCGGATGCCGCAAAAAAATACGGACTGCAAATATTAAAAACAAGAATTCAGAATATAAGTAATAACAGAACAAGATTTATTGTTATTTCAAAGAAACTGATAATAGAAGAAAATGCAGATAAGATATCTCTTATCTTTGCCCTTCCGCACACAACCGGTTCACTTTACAGAATACTCGGCAGATTTTCAATGGCAGGGCTTAACCTTACTAAACTTGAGTCAAGACCGGTAGGCAACGGTGAGTTTAGCTATTATTTTTATGTTGATCTGCTCGGAAATATAAATGATAAAAAAACGCTGGATCTGATATGCGCGCTTTATACCGAGCTTCCCGAATTTAAATTTTTGGGCAATTATCACGAATATTAATTTTATTACGGGGGTGCCGTGTTGAGGAAAAGCAAACGCCGCCAAACAAATTTAATATCAACGGTAATAGTTATCGTAACGATTGCCCTTATGGTGTTTCTTGCGATATGTCTGCATGACCAGGCAAGCCTTGAGGTGCGTTTTGACGCCATTATAAGCTGGCTTGATCAACTTGAAAGAGCCGTAGTCGGGCTCGACAGTCATATAGAGATACTGATATGTATTTTTGCTTTGTGGCTTGCAAAGTGCCAGCTTCCCATACCAATAAGTGTTTTGTGTGTAATTTCAGGTATGGTGTTCTCAATCCAAACCGCCATGTTAATAAATGCTTTTTGCATAACCGTGTTTTTTATGATTAAATATGCGGAGGGCTCATGGATAGGCGGCGGTTGGGCAATGATGATTTTGAATATTCATCAGGCAAGGTTTATTAAGGACTGGGTGCTGTTTAAGGGCAAAGGCAATCCTTATATATTGCTGGTATCACGTTTTGTGCCGTCTATACCGCTTGGCATGGTTTCAAAGCTTTACGGCTCAATGCACTATGATTTTATATATTATGTTTGTCTCAGCATTATAGGAATATTGCCGCGCCTTTATATCTACACACGCATAGGCGCTGAAATATACAATCCGTTTTCACGGCAGTTTATTCTTCTTGCTATGCTGGTTGTTATGTTTACCGGCATCACAAGTCTTGCTTTCAATATTTACTATGGTATTAAATCACGCCAAATGAATCAGACTCTTCTGATTTATTCTCATAAAGAAAAATATAAAATTGTTTTATAAAAAATACAGAAAGGCATAGGAAACAGTTATGAAACCAAAGGAATTTATCACCGCTATTCAGGCGGGCGAAATGGATGAAAAGTTAAAGGCAGTCTATGTTACGGACAGCGCCGTTGAGGCTCAGAAACCCCGATACATAAGACTTATAAACGAATTTATAAAGCTTTTCGGAGAAGAAAGAGATGTTATTATCACTTCTGCTCCGGGCCGTACAGAAGTATGCGGAAACCATACAGACCACAACAACGGCAAAGTGCTTGCAGCATCCGTCAATCTTGATGCAGTTGCAGTGGCATCAAAGAATGATGAGGATATAGTTCGTGTTAAGTCGGACGGTCACGCAATGAATGTTGTTGACACAAGTGAACTTCTTCCCGATGAGTCTGAGTTTGGTCACTCAACTGCAATGGTGCGCGGCGTTGTTGCAAAAATAGCAGGTTTGGGATATAAAATCGGCGGCTTTGACTGTGTAACAACTTCTGATGTTATTGGTGGCAGCGGGCTTTCTTCCTCTGCAGCGTTTGAAGTGCTTCTCGGTACAACTCTTTCATATCTTTATAATGATGGTGTAATTAATTCAGTTGAAATAGCTAAAACAGCACAGTATTCTGAAAATGTTTTCTTCGGCAAACCGTGTGGCTTGCTTGATCAGATGGCGTCATCAGTAGGCACATTTGTAACTATTGATTTTGAATCTACTGAAAATCCAAAGATCAAAAAGGTTGATTTTGACTTTTCAAAAAGCGGCCATGCACTTTGCATAGTTGACACTGGCGGAAGTCACAGCGACCTTACCGATGATTATGCGGCTGTACGCGGAGAGATGGAAAGCGTTGCTCAGGCAATGGGCAAGGATGTTCTTCGTGAGATAGATTTTGAGGAATTTAAAAAGGCTGTTCCCTCGCTTATGGGCAGGGTAAGTGACAGGGCACTTCTTCGCGCATTCCATTTTTACAGAGAAAATTCAAGAGTGGAAAAAGCAGTTTCAGCTCTTGAAAGCAATAATTTTGATGAATTCAAAAAAGTTATTAACGAAAGCGGACGTTCTTCCTATATGTATAACCAAAATGTTTATACACCAAAAAATCCCGCAGAGCAGAAGATATCCCTTGCTCTTTGCATTTCTGAAGATATACTTGGTGTGGACGGTGCTTACCGTGTTCACGGCGGCGGCTTCGCAGGCACAATTCAGGCTTTTGTGCCGGTTGAGCAGCTTGAAGAGTATAAAACCAGCATTGAAAATGTTTTTGGAAAAGGAAGCTGTCATGTTCTTATTATCCGTCCGGTGGGCGGCACAAGAGTAATGTAAGGCTGCGATTGTTTTAAATTAAGGGGGATGTGTGTATGAAGTATGTGTTTATAGAAAACCCGATTGCGGGCAATAAGAGCAGGCGTATGCTGTTTAAGCAGGTTCAGTCTGCATTCAGACTTATTGACGATGAAATGATCATAAAGGAAACAAGTTACCGTGGTCACACAAAGGAAATTGCCGCTTCATATGCCGAAAAATACGGCGAGGATTGCGTTATTGTATCCTGCGGAGGTGACGGCACAGTTCACGAGATAGCAAACGGACTTGCCCACACCAAAACGCCTCTCATGATTCTGCCGTTCGGTACGGGCAATGATTTTGCCAAAAAGATATACGGAACTAAAAAGATAGATTCATTAAACGTTGTAAAAGCGTTCGGGCTTCATACCGGCCGTCCCAAATATGATGTAAAGCCGATAGATCTTATTGATTATAACGGTGAAAAATGTATTAATGTAATGAGCTTCGGACTTGATACCAAGGTAGAAACTATCGGCAGAAAAATTGCCGGAAAAGTAAATTTCCTTGGCAGCCAGGCGTATAATATCGCAGTAGTTCCCGCTGTTCTTCAGTCTATGAAATACAAGATAAATTTTGATCTTGATTGCATAGGCAAAGACGGCAGACCGTATAAATGGACTGTTACACCCGCTGACTATACATTGCTCGCAATATGCAATGCAAGCTATTACGGCGGCGGTTTCTGCCCGGCTCCCAATTCTAAGATTGATGACGGTATCCTTGATTTCTGCCTTGCAGATGCGCTTACGCTTGCAAAAGCACTCCCCCTTATTCCCAAGTACAGCGCAGGCACGGCAAATGAGGAGACAACAAGCCTTATTCACACGGGTTATTTAACCGGCGGCAGAATATGGTCTGTTGATGGTTCAGGATTGCTCGGTAATTGTGACGGTGAAAATTTTGATTACCCCGAAGTTAATTTTAAAGTTGAAAAGCATGCCTTAAGGCTCTGCTTAATAAAGGAATAATTTTATGAGAACAAAAAGGGTTTTAAAAAAACTCGGCATTGCGCTTCTTGCCGTAATAATTGCAGCTGCAGTTGCGGCAGGGGCGCTTTTTGCCTTTTATAAGCCTACTGTAACTTTTGACGCATCCCAGCTTACAGGCAGCGTTACAAAGGGCGCGTCAGGCTTTCTTTACGGTATAGCACAGGATGGCGTTCCGTCCTACAATATGACGGAAAGTATCAATCTATCATCTCTTTCAACAAAAACCACGCTCGGGCTTCAGCATCCCATAGGCGAAATGGATGATGTTGCGGCGCAGGCGCTTTCTTCAGGCAGCTGCGATTACCTTGTTGTGTATCTTCAGGATATGTACAGCACGTGGTATTATGATGAGGATAATATAAACGAAATGAAAAAGGCGGGCACTTACAACTGGAAAGATTATGTTGAAAACACATATTTTCCTCTTGTTGAGCAGTCTGTTAACGCTATAAAGAATTCCGATTATCACGATAAGATAGTTTATTGCCTCTATAATGAGTGTGACAACGGCGTGTGGTTCGGCGAGTGGGTAGAGGATTCGTCAAATGAAAACGGCGGGTATAATGATTTTAATGATACCGGCAGGCAGAATTTCTTTGAGGCGTGGAAACTTACTTATGAGTATGTGAAATCGCTTGACCCCGAGGCCTTAATCGGCGGACCGGGGTACTATGAGTATAACAGTGATAAAATGCACACGTTCCTCGAATATACAACTCAGAATGATTGCGTTCCCGATGTGCTTATTTATCACGAACTCAATTATCGCTCTATTTATGACTGGCAATACAATAATGCCGATTTAAAAAATATCGAAAAAGAATTAGGCGTTAATGAAAATACACCTGTTATCGTATCAGAATACGGAATGATGGAGGACAACGGAAATCCGAACACAATGCTGAAATACATAACGCAGATAGAATATTCAAAGGTCTATGCGCAGCAGGCATACTGGCTTTTTGCGAATAATCTCTGCAATACGGCAGCCGATTATAATACTCCTAATTCCGCTTGGTGGGTCTACCGCTGGTATTCGGATATGCAGGGTCAGACTATGAAATCAGATG
>URIN01000056.1 GCA_900547915.1 uncultured Clostridium sp.
CTACACAAGGCTATTCGTCGGCAGCGTCAGATGTGTATAAGAGACAGATTCATGGCAGACTGCTGTTTTCTTAAGCCCACGATTTGACGGCGAACTTTTTTAAATTTATAATTTATTTATAATTTTCCATTTTAGAGAAAGGGTTGTTTACAATGACAGAAAGCAAAACAAAAAAAATGCCGCGCGCTGTTAAGGCGCTGATTGCCGTTATCTGCATTATTGCTGTTATAGCTATTGGAGAGATAATATCAGTCACTTATCATTCTGATGCTGCCGATGTTATAGCATTCGAGACTGACAATCCATATATTGCCACAGACAGCAACACACAAATAAGCGCGCACAGAAGCGGTGGTGGCATAATGCCCGAAGAAACAATGATGGCATTTAAAAATTGCGCCGAAAACTCTGATTTTACAATTGATTGGTTTGAATTTGATCTGCACATTACAAAAGACAATGTGCTTGTTCTTCTCCATGATGACACACTTGACAGAACATCTGACAGCGAAACGGTTTTCGGAGAAGAGGATGTGCGCCCCGAGGATAAAACATATGAAGAACTCAGGCAGTTGAACATGGGCGCCGATTTTGAAAACGAAAACGGAGAAACGCCTTATGCCAATCTGAGCGGAGAGGAAGTTCCCGAAGATCTTAAGATAGTACGTGTTGAAGACGTTCTCGATTACCTTGAAGAGGTAGGAAACGGTACATACAATTATATTATCGAAATAAAGAACGGTGAAGAACTGGGCAAAAAAGCGCTTGACGTGCTTTACGGCATCCTTGAAGAAAGAAATCTGCTGGACCGTGTCATTTTCGGCACATTCAAAGAAGAGGTTTCCATGCACGTGGATGAAAACTATCCTGAACTTGACCGCAGTGCAACTATCAATGAAGTGCTTGAATTTTATTCTGCCGTGCTTAGGGATGACAATGATTTTGAAGCAGATTATGTTGCGCTTCAAATCCCTTACAATATGCCCTACCGTTTGGTTGCAAACCTCGGCACTGCCAAAGTAATAAACTACGCACACGAACACGGTATTGCCGTTCAATACTGGACTGTTAATGATAAAGATGATTATGATTATCTGAGCTCAATAGGCGCCGACTGCATAATGACCGATTATCCTGATGTTATGTATGCTACTGAAACAGAAGAATAAAAAAATATTTATAGAGATAAAGCATAGTGCTTATAATAAACCTACAACTGTAAAAAATTCAGTGAAGCTTATTATTTTCTCTCAGTTTACAACAGCTTGGTGAATATAGTAATATATTTTACAAGTAAATAAACAGCAAAAATCGAGGCAGAGTCTGTTGGCTCCGCCTTGATTTTTTATTTTTCTACGGCACCTCATCATATGAGGTGCATCTGTTAAATTTCCCGCTGTTAAGGGATTTAGCTTTTAACTTTAATTAAAATTATTCTATCAGTCGTTTTCAAGATCTGCTTCGCCCTGAAGCGCCGCAACGCCCGTCTCCCCCGTTCTGACTTTCACTACATCCTCAATATCATAAAGGAATATCTTTCCGTCACCGATATTGCCCGTGTAAAGAGCCTTTCTTGCCGCATCAATAACAGTGGCAACAGGAACTTTTGAAACGGCCATTTCAAGCTTCATCTTGGGATTGAGGTTTAACTCCTCTATCTCAACGCCGCGGTACATCTTTTTATGACCTTTCTGAACACCACAGCCCATAACGTTTGTAACAGTCATTCCCGTTACGCCTATGGAGTTCATACTTTCCTTAACCGCCTCTAGCTTTGTAGGATTGAATATCATAACAACATTTGTAAGTTTTCCGCTTTCATTCGTATTTGCTGTATAAGATTCTACAGGAACTGCTTGTTCAAGCGGAACTGCCGGCTGTGCCACAGGTACAGCTCCAACGGCAGTGTCACCTGCCATAGCAAGCGCAGGCATAAAGTCTGCATATGCAGAGGGAAGATTGTGCTCAGTTGCGTCAAGACCTTTGATCTCTTCTTCACGAGAAACTCTGAGACCGATAGTTTTCTTGATTATTAAAAATACAACCGTCATTGTAACGATAGTCCAAGCGGCAACGGCAACAATGCCGAGAAGCTGAACTCCCAGAAGTCTGAATCCGCCACCGTAGAAAAGACCGCCCTGAGTTGAGAAAAGACCTACCGCAATCGTGCCCCATATACCGTTGCAGCAATGAACAGCAACAGCGCCTACGGGATCATCAACTTTAATCTTGATATCAATAACCTCAACAGCAACAACAACAATGATACCGGAAACAACGCCGATAATGCAGGAACCGAGAGCGTCCACAACATCACAGCCCGCCGTTACGGCAACAAGTCCCGCAAGAGAGCCGTTAAGCGACATTGAAACATCGGGCTTGCCGTTTTTAATCCACGTGAACAGCATTGTAACACAAGTTGAGATCGCGGGTGCGCAAGTGGTTGTAAGGAAAATGGAAGCAAGCGAATCAACGCTTTTTGCAGCAGCGCCGTTAAATCCATACCAAGCAAACCAAAGAATAAACACACCCAAAGCGCCGAGAGTAAGACTGTGGCCCGGGATTGCTTTTGCCACTGTTTTACCCGTCTTTTTATCCTTTACATATTTCCCGATACGGGGGCCAACCATGGCGGCGCCGATAAACGCCGTTATACCGCCGACCATATGTATCGCGCATGAGCCTGCGAAATCGTGGAAGCCGAGTTTGGCAAGCCAGCCTTGTGAATTCCAGATCCAGCCCGCCTCAATCGGATAAATTACAGCGCTGATAACTGCACTGTAAATACAATAAGCGCTGAACTTTGTTCTTTCTGCCATTGCGCCTGAAACAATGGTAGCCGCAGTAGCACAAAAAACAAGGTTAAACACGAAATTTGACCAGTCAAAGTTTGCGTAATCGGTAAATATTCCGAGATTCGGAACACCAATAAGACCCATTACATAATCTTCGCTGAGCATGAGCGAAAAACCTAACAGCAGAAACATCGGTGTGCCGATGCAGAAATCCATAAGGTTTTTCATTATGATATTTCCCGCGTTTTTCGCCCTTGTGAAGCCGGTTTCCACCATTGCAAAGCCGCACTGCATGAAGAAAACCAACGCGGCGCCTACAAGATACCAGACGCCGTATACTTCGTTTTGTACTACTTCAAGTACGTTAGACATATACACTCCTCCTATAAATTTATATATAAAAAACGGAGTACATTGCATTACTGCAACGCACTCCGTTGTGCATTTTATACGGCCGGTGCGGAATTAACCGCGCCGACCTTTAATGGCATTTCTGCCAAAGAGAGGGTTAAATTATTTCTTGAGGTATCTGTTAACTTCCCACTGTGAAACCTGAGTTCTATACTCATCCCACTCGTTTTTCTTGCCCTCAATATAGGCATCGAAAACGTGGTCGCCGACTGTTTCCCTGATAAACGGATCAGCCTCTGCGGCGTAAACAGCTTCGATAAGGCTGCCGGGAAGGCAATCGATATCAGCCTCTTTAAGTTCTTCTTCACTAAGGCCAAATACATTATAATCCACAGGTGCCGGAGGTGTCAAACCTTTTTTAATGCCGTCAAGACCTGCTGCAAGGCAAAGTGCCATTTCAAGATACGGATTACAGGTAGGATCGGGGCAACGAAGTTCAACACGTGTGCCCTTGCCGCGAGCGGCTGGAATTCTTACAAGTACTGAGCGGTTTGCAGAAGACCATGTAAGATAACACGGAGCCTCATAACCGGGAACAAGTCTCTTATATGAGTTTACAGTCGGATTTGAAAATGCTGCAATGCCTTTAACATGTTTCATAATACCGGCAATGAACTGATAAGCTGTTTTTGAAAGTCCAAGTTCGTCAGACGGATCATCAAAAGCGTTTGAGCCATCTTCAAGTCTGAAAAGGCTCATATTTGTGTGCATACCTGAACCGTTGATACCATAAATCGGCTTTGGCATAAATGTTGCGTGAAGTCCATGCTTTGTAGCATATGTTTTAACAACGTGTTTGAATGTCATAACTCTGTCTGCCGTGGTCATAACATCATCAAATCTGAAATCGATCTCGTGCTGTGATTCAGCAACCTCGTGGTGTGATGCCTCGATCTCGTAACCCATATCCTCAAGAGCAAGGCATATATCACGGCGGCAGTTTTCACCGGCATCGTTGGGGTTGAGGTCGAAATATCCGCCTTCGTCTGTAAGTTCTGTGGTTGGGTTGCCTTCTTCATCACGCTTGAAAAGGAAGAACTCAAGCTCGGGACCTACATTGAAGCCAAAGCCCATTTCGTTTGCCTCTTCAATAACCTTGCTGAGCACGTTTTTGGGATCGCCCATAAACGGTGTTTTGTTATCTGCTTTATATACAGAGCAAATAAGACGACCTGTTGTTTTGCCGCCGAAAGTTCTCCACGGGAAAATTGCCCATGAATCAAGATCCGGATGAAGATACATATCTGACTCGTCAATTCTTACGAAACCGTCAATTGAAGAACCGTCAAACATGCACTCGTTATCAAGAGCTTTTTCAAGCTGAGAAACAGTTACGGCAACGTTTTTCATAAGGCCGAAAACATCGGTAAACTGAAGCCTTACAAATTCAACATTTTTTTCTCTTGCGTCTTTCAAAATATCTTCTTTAGTAAGCTTGCTCATAATAAACATACTCCTCAATAAAAAAATAAAAAGGCATTCCGAAAAACTCCGGAACGCCTTTGTTCTGAATACAATATCATTATATTTTTCAAATCATAAAAAGTCAATGCTTTTTTGCAATTTTGTCTGACTGATGATTTTTACACAACAAAAGAACTGTTCATTTGTGCAATTTTTACAATCAATCCATATCAAGGAATTCTTCACTGACTATATCCGAAGCGTATTCCCTGAAATACTCCGGTGTTGCGCCGCTCTGCGCGTGCGAATCAGCAAGCGCATCCGTATAATCTGAAAGCTTATATACTGAAAACTCATAATTTCCGCCTGATGACTTATACCAACATACAACGGGCACAAGCTTTGCGGAAGTTATTGAGATTTCATCATTTTTCTTTTCTATCTTTATCTCAGCCATGCCGCCGCAGAGCTGATTAAGACTTGTTTGGTGTGAAATGAAGTTACCTATGGAATAATAGACAAGCATTTTTTTGCCGGTAGTTTCATTTTCAACCCACTCAACAGGCTGAAGCACGTGTGGGTGTGTGCCTATAACAATATCAACACCAAGATCGGAAAACAACTGCACGTATTCACGCTGATAATCAGAAACGGAAGTGCTGTTTTCAGTGCCCCAGTGTGGAAAAACGATAACAACATCCGCATTCTGCTTTGCTGTGTTTACATCAGAAGTTATTTTATCCTTATCCATCATATTGACACACCAAGGTGTACTTTCCGGAATTGAGATACCGTTTGTTCCGTATGTATAATTAAGAATTGCAAAACGAATAGAATTCTTTTCATAATAAATTATGGAATTGTAATCCTCTTCACTGTCATTAGTGCCAACGTGAACAACTTCGGGGTGCTGGTCAAAGAACGCGCATTCCTGTTCGATACCCGCATAACCCTTATCAAGCGAATGATTGGTGGCGCATGTAAATATGTCAAAGCCGGCATCTATTGCCGCAGTGCCTATCTCCCACGGTGAATTAAATGTGGGATATCCTGTATATTCAAACTCACTTCCGCCGAGAATTGTCTCCTGATTTATAACGGCTATATCTGCCGATGAAATATCATTTTTTATATGCTCGTAAAACGAGGTGTAGTTAAGTGAACCATCCTCCTGTTCACCTGCGCTGATAAGTGTGTTGTGAATAAGATTATCTCCGACAGCAACAAGTGAAACGCTTGAAACAGCGTTTGTTGTTGCCTGCGTTGTAACTTCAGTAGTAGTCTGTGCCGTGGGCATTTCGCTGTCCATATTCTTTGTAATATGACCGCTGACAGCAAAACCGCATATAACAAGAACGGCAAGCACAACGGGAACTATTACACCCGCAAGTTTCTTTTTATTACCATTATCCATAAGAAACACATCTTTCTTTTGTTTTCTTTATTCTAACATAATTGCCCCGCATAATCAATCAAAGAGTTAAATGCTTGAGAACTTTCCGCCGAATTCACTTATAAAAATTAACCTGCTCGCCTATATAAATATTTTATCTGCTGTCTGTTAAAAATAAAAATCCGTTTCGCGTTAAACACACAAAACGGATTTGATTTACTAATATATATAATGTTTTAATTATAAATCAATCTTGCCAGATTCGCCGTTAGCAAGTACATAGTAAGCAGCGTTGTCCTCTGCCTTTACATAAACCTTAACGCCTTTTACGTCTGCGCTCTTTACGCCGTTTGCTTTGCAAGCAGCCTCAACAGCTTTTGTAACATCGGCAGCTTTAACCTGTCTGCCTGCGAACTCAAAATAAACCTCTGCTTCTGCTTTTTCAGCCTTTTTAGCGAGCTTCTTTGCGGGAGCAGCTTTCTTTGCGGACTTTTCTTCTGCAACAGCCTTTGCTGAAGCTTTCTTATCTTCTTTCTTTGCAGCTGGTTTAGCAGCCTTCTTTTCTTCTTTCTTTTCAGCAGGCTTCTCTTCAGCCTTTTTCTCAGTAGCCTTAACTGCTGCTTTTTCTTCCTTAACAGCCTTTGCGGGAGCTGCAGTTTCTTTTTTTACGCTTTTTTCTGCTGCGGACTTAACATCATTCTTTTTAACTGCCATAATCAAAAATCCTTTCAAAATAATATATGTAAGAAAATATTGCTCAGTAAAGTAAATTGCTTTACAGTGTTATATTAGTATTTTTGCACAAGAAAGTCAATATTTTTTATACACAATCTACAATTCGCCGTCATATTCTGAAAAGCCAAGTTGCGATTTTAGGCAGTTTGCATAAAATATTTTGTCAAAATTTGTTTAGTATTTTAGCAACTCCGTCACTCTCATTTGTGTCAGCCACCAAATCAGCTCGTTTTTTCAACTCGTCAGATGAATTACCCATTGCAATAAACATTCCCGCGGCATCAGCAAGCGAAACATCGTTGGCGTTATCTCCGAAAGCTGCCGTATTCTCCTTATTTATGCCGAGCATACGACAAAGATAACCGAATGCCGTGCCTTTGTCTGCGCCAAGTGCCGTTATCTCAAGAAAAGTATCGTCAAGGAAGCAAAACTGTATACTGCTATCTGCGCCGAAATACTCTGCAAGCTGTGCTCTTTGCTCGCTGCTTTTGCAGGAAACAAAGATTTCATCAGCACATTTTCTGCCTCTTTTAAATTCTTCGAGCGGGTCTTGCACAACTTTTCTAGATGTTCTGATATACTCGCCAACAGGGGTGGATGCATATTTTTTATTATATTTTTCCATAACAGCAGGGCTTAAATAGCCGTAGCCGTCCGCAAACGCCTCATATGATACTTTCATTTCATCAAGCGTTTTCATAAGAAAAATGGTCTTATCGTGTGAAATAGGAGCACTGTAAACTCGTGCTCCCGTTCTGAGATTGGTGATAACCGCGCCGTTTGTTGTTATTGCGTATCCGCAGACGCCAAGCTCAGACACGCATTGCGGTATGCCCGACAGCGGTCTGCCCGTAACGGGCACAAGGCAAATATCACGATCGGCCGCATTTTTCAATGCGGCCGCTGTAAAATCACTTATTGTTTTATCTTTTTTTAGCAGGGTGCCGTCCAGGTCAAGCCCCACAAGAAAAATTTTGTTTTCAGGTTTCATTTGTTTGACTGATACTTTCCTTTTTGTCAAAAATCCGGTTTGCCGCCGAACGTATCCTCAGTTCGATTGCTTTTGCGAAATTTTCCACTTTTATAAGCTTAAACAGAGCAAGGCGGGCAGCATCAACAGCAGAGCATACAAGATAAATTC
>URIN01000057.1 GCA_900547915.1 uncultured Clostridium sp.
TACACAAGGCTATTCGTCGGCAGCGTCAGATGTGTATAAGAGACAGGCTATAATATGCAAGGTTAATAAAAAAACGTATAAATTTAACTTAAAATCGTTTTAATATATATGATTACGGCAACATTGTTGCTGTTCCGGAATAAAGAGGGAAAAGATTTGGAAAATTTCGTAATTAAGGGCGGCAAGGAGCTCTTTGGGGAAGTTAATATCAGCGGCGCAAAAAATGCCGCAGTAGCAATTATTCCCGCCGCCTTGCTTGCAGATGATAAAGTAAAAATAGAGAATATTCCTAATATTTCAGATGTTTCATTAATCATTGAAATACTCAATCAGATGGGTGCTCGTATAAAACTGCTTTCAAGGGATTCAATAGAGATAGATACCCGCACAGTAAAGTGCCAGAGCGTACCATATGAGTTTTCATCAAGATTCAGAGCAAGTTATTATCTTATCGGTGCAATGCTCGGCAGATTCAGAAAAGCGGAAGTAGCACTGCCCGGCGGATGTGATTTCGGCGACAGACCTATAGACCAGCATATCAAAGGCTTTGAAATGCTTGGTGCCGATGTAAATATCGTAAACGGCATGGTGTGTGCAGAGGCTGAAAAGCTTGTGGGCACAAGCATTTATATGGACGTCGTTTCCGTAGGCGCCACAATTAATGTTATGCTTGCGGCAGTTCTTGCAAGAGGTCTTACTGTTATTGAAAACGCGGCGAAAGAACCGCATATAGTTGATCTTGCAAACTTCCTTAACTCTATGGGTGCGGATGTTCGCGGAGCAGGTACAGATGTTATCAAGATCCGCGGCGTTGAAAAAATGCACGGCTGCACATATTCTATTATTCCCGATCAGATCGAGGCAGGCACATATATGGTTGCTGCTGCCGCGTGCGGCGGAGATGTGCTTGTAAAGAATGTTATACCGAAGCACCTTGAGTCTATAAGCGCAAAGCTTGAAGAAGCGGGCGCTGAAATTATTGAGTATGATGACGCTGTTCGTGTAACACGTTTTAAACCACTTACAAAATGCAACGTTAAAACTATGCCTCACCCGGGCTTCCCGACTGATATGCAGCCTCAGATGGCGGTTTTGCTCTCAGTTTCAAAAGGAACATCTATTCTTTCAGAATCTGTTTGGGATAACAGATTTCAGTATGTCGGCCAGCTTCTCAGAATGGGCGCAAATATCCAGGTTGACGGCAAGATTGCGGTGATAGAGGGTGTTGACCACCTTACTGGCGTTAAGGTAAAAGCAACTGATTTGCGCGCAGGAGCGGCAATGGTAATTGCCGGTCTTATTGCACAGGGCGAAACGGTTGTGGAAAAGATTCAATATGTTGACAGAGGCTATGAAAATATAGTTGAAAAGCTTACAAAGCTCGGCGCAGATATTAAGAGAGTGCGCGAGGACGTGGGCAGCAGCGTGGCGAACGCCGGTTAATAATAAAGATGCAGGGGCGAATTTTCGCCCCTTTTTAAATACGTGTTTTTATAAATTTTATTTTTCAGGAAGAACATTTTATGTCAAAGGTATGTCAGCTCTTTTCGGGCAGCAGCGGAAATTCAATATACATAGGCGGCAGAAACGGCGGTATTCTGGTTGATATAGGTGTGTCCGCAAAAAGGTGTGCGGCGGCGCTCAGAAATATCGGCGTTGACCCGGACAGTATCAAAGCTGTGCTCGTAACACATGAGCACAAAGACCATGTTGCAGGAGTACGTGTTTTCGCTTCACGACATAAAGTTCCGATATTTGCTACACCTGCAACTCTTGAGGAACTTATGTTCAGCGGAATAGCAAATAATACAGTAAAATCGTATGAGATAAATTCTGTTCTTGACCTCGGTGATATGTATGTGTCAGCGTTTCATAATTCGCATGACGCCGCAGACTGCGTAGGATACAGAGTTGAGCTTTCAGACGGCCGCACGGTTTCCGTGTGCACTGATACGGGTTATGTTACCGATGACGCAAAAAAAGCTGTTTCAGGCTCAGATCTTGTTTTTCTTGAATCAAATCACGAGATCTCTATGCTGCAGAACGGCGCATATCCGTATCCGTTAAAGCAGCGTATCCTTTCGGATAAAGGTCACCTTTCAAACACCGCGGCTGATATGTTTGCCAAAGAACTTATAGAAAACGGCACAACACGTTTTGTGCTATCACATTTGAGCCGTGAAAACAATTTGCCTGAAATTGCCCGCGTTTCTGCGGTGTCGGCACTTGGTGAACTCGGCGCTAAGGACGGAGAAGATTACCGCCTGTATGTTTCAAAACCTGAAAATGACGGAGGCCTGATCGTCCTGTGATAAATATAAGTATTATATGCGTTGGTAAACTTAAAGAGCAGTTTCTCAGAGACGGCTGTTCAGAATACCTGAAAAGGCTTTCACCTTACGCAAAAACTCAGATAATCGAAGTCGCTGAGGAAAGAGCATCTGATAATCCGTCTGCCGCTGAAATTCAGAGCATAATTGAAAAAGAAGGCGCGCGAATTATTGATAAAATTCCTAAAGGGGTTGCTGTAATTCCGCTTTGCATTGAAGGCAGGGAGTTTTCTTCACCTGAATTTGCCTCTGAGATTGAAAAAATAAGCCTTGTCAATTCCAAGATAGCATTTGTTATAGGCGGTTCGTTTGGGCTTGCTGACAAGGTTAAGTCACTCGGTAAAATTAAGCTTTCTTTCGGCAAAATAACTCTGCCGCATCAGCTTGCACGCCTTGTGCTCACAGAGCAGATCTACCGTGCTTTTTCAATAATCAATAATTCAAGGTATCATAAATGATACGGTATTATAAAAAGGAATGGCTTATGCTGTTCCTTTTTCCGTTTTATATAGTTTTTGTTCCGATTTTTGCATTGCTTTTATTTTTTTAGATGATAAAATTATTTTATAATTAAATCAAGATTTTCCGCTTGTTATAAGCGGTGATCCCGCGCTTGAAGCGGCACAGCGTTCACCCATTGCGCTGTTGCCGGAGAGGGGTTTCAGGCGCGGCTTTTTTATTTCATTTTTAAAATAAAAAGTTCCGAACTGACGCAAGCAGACGGAACTTTTTTGTTTTTTATTCAGCTATTATGTAAACTATTTCATTAGGAGAAAGTGTTATATTTCCGTTAAATGAAAATTCTTTTAAATCAGATGATTTTATAAGTTCTTCTGTTTGCTCAACCGAAGGATTTTCGGGTGCGCCCAAAGCAATCCAGTTGTGCAGTGCGCTTCCTTCTTTATTTGAAAGCCTGTATGATGTGATGTCTTTTGCGTTTTGAATATCAAGATCTATATTCAGCACCTTTTCTTCAAAAACATCATCACGCTCTAAAAGTGAAAGTTTGCTTCTGTCACCGCTGGCAAAATCATCTTTGTAGTAGCAATAATTGTAGAGCAAAATGTGAAGCTTACCGTCATTTTTGGTGACGAACGAGTTTTCATCTAAATAAATAAGCTCATTTCCCATTTGCGATAAAATTTTATAGGCGTAGTAGGACGGCTTCTTGATGCCGATAGAATTTATCAATCCAAAACCACCGTGAAACTGACTTTCACCTGGTCCGTTTTCCTCAAAAATATCGGTGAAAGTCCAAAAGCCCAGACTGTCCGCTTTGCCTATGTTTTTAGTAAGATTATATAACAGGAATGCGGCGGTAAACATAGTGTCGTGAATCAGATCTCTCGGACTTGGTGATGAATTAAATTCGGTCAGGTGAATCTGAGCGTCAGGGTAAGGTGAGTTGTCTACTGTTTTCCTTATTTCATCAAGATGCTTTACGGTGCATTCTTTATCCATATATCCCATACGTTCATTGCCGTTTGTATCAAGCGGCCAGTATGTGGGATAGGGGTGCGCTGAAATAAAATCAACAGGCAGTTCGTTTTCTGAGCAGTATTTTATAAATTCTTTTACATAATTTAGATCATCTCTGAAATCGGCGCCGCTTGATGACGGACCGCCTACAGAAAGTCTTTTGTCTACACCCTTTATCGCCAACACCGAATATTTATAAAGCTTAAAATATTCTTCCATTGTGCCCGTCCAGAAACTGCTTAGGTTCGGCTCGTTCCAGACTTCCCATTTCCAGTCAAGAACATAGTCAATGCCGTATCTTTCTATGCAATGCTTCGCAGTGGACTCAACGAGCTTTGCCCATTTGTCATAATCTGTCGGCGGGCAGGCGTTACCCCTCCACCAGAAAAGTGTGTGCGGCACGGTGGATATTGCTTCAGGCATAAAGGAAAGTTCAAATATAGGCTTTAAACCTACCTCTTTTAAAAAATCAAATAACTTGTCAAAGTATTGCCAGAAAAATTTTGGCTCTCCGTTTTCGTCCTCGCTGTAAACCGCCATTTCATCATTGAATATACCGTGAAAACGAATATATTCAAACCCTATTTCTTCCTGCACGGTTTTCAGCTGCTTCTGCCAGTCGGCACGCAGTCCCTCATATGCCCTGCCGGCGCATATACATTTAAGATAATACGGCTCAAAATGTGTGCCGCTTGCGTTTTTATCAAAGCTATATTTCATAAAAATCCACTCTCCGAAACTTATCAGTCTATATTTATTTTGAAACAGATTGGTTTGTCACTCGTGAAGTTTTTGTTTGCTTTTATGATAAGAGCATTTTCATTTCTTTCGTATTCAAGTTTTTCGTTTGTAGACAGCAATGTTATATTATCTGTAAGAAAGTCGTGCTCAGGGTGCTTTCTCAGCGCTTTTATCACAGCATCGTTTCCGTTAGGACGCATTTGAAACGCATAGATATATCCGTTTTTATATGTAAATCTAAAATCGCCCGGCGTAAATTTCTTCTCTTCGTTATCCTTGAAGAAACCGTCCTCGTTGTTCACACTTCCTTCTCCGAATGTTTTCCAGAAAGTCGTGGAATATATACCGTCACCGTTAAGCTTCATCCATTCACCGATTTCTTTTAAAACTGCGCTTTCCTCATCGGTCAGTGTGCCGTCAGGCTTTGGTCCAACATTCAGCAGCATCATTCCGTTTTTGCTTACGATGTCAATAAGGTCACATATTATCTGCCTTGCGGTTTTATATTCGTTGTCCTTCCTGTATCCCCAGGAATACTTGCCGATGGCGGTGTCTGTTTGCCACGGTACGGGTGAGATGTCAGTCAGCGCACCGCGTTCAACATCAAAAGTGGCAACGGTAGGCGGAAAAGCTTCATGTTTGTAGTTTATGGTAACTTCCTCTCCCCATTCGTCAGCACGGTTGTAGTAGTAAGCAGCAAGCTTTTTTAGATAAGGCTTGAAAGCGTGGTTGTGTATCCACCAGTCAAAATAAAGAATTTTTGGGTGATAATTGTCTATCAGTTCACAAGTTCTCACAAGCCAGTCCTCAAGCCATTCTCTGTCAGGCCCTGTGGAATATGTGTCTGCGGTGGTTTTGTTCATCTGTTCGCCGTCAAATTCACTGCTGTAAACAGCGGGGCCGTAGAAGTCGGAATACTCTTCATCGTTTACATCGCTGTCAAAAGTTCTGCCCATATTCATAAAGAAATAATGTTCCGCTCTGTGCGTGGAGGCGCAGAATGTCAGTCCTTGTTTTTCACAGGCGCTTTTTATTTCGCCAGCAACATCTCTGCGCGGGCCCATATTGGCGCTGTTCCACCGGTTAAACTCCGTTTTGTACATCGCAAATCCGTCATGGTGCTCGCAAACGGGCATTACAAATTTTGCGCCGCAGTCTTTAAAAATGGATACCCATTTATCGGCGTCAAAATTTTCTCCCCGGAACATCTTTATGAAATCTTTATATCCGAAATTTTTTTGATTTCCGTATGTTTTTACGTGATATTCAAAATCACGGTCATTTTTGTCATACATATTACGGGAATACCATTCGTTTCCGAACGCAGGAACGCTGTAAATTCCCCAGTGTATGAAAATTCCGAATTTATCTCGGTAATACCATTTCGGAACGCTGTGCCCGGAAAGTGACTGCCAGTCCGCTTTGTATTTTCCGTTCTTTATTACATCGTCAATTTTCTGCAGATATTCCTTTGTAGTCATAAGTATCACCTGTAAATATTATCTTATTATACACATGAAGTTTGAATGGCTTTGTTTTTTATGCAAAAGCTTTAGCATTTGTAAACGCTGATAATCAAAAAAGGCGGCGCACAGCACCGCCTTTTGTTTCGGCATTTATTTTCTTGCAAAATTTTATTCTTTACCGTTCCAGCAGTAAGTGCAAAGATTCTCCTCGCCTATGCCTACTGATTCGATAAGGTCGTCAAGTCTGTTATATCTGAGTGATGTGAAATGCAGCTCTTTGCCGATCTCATCAACCATTTTTTGATATTTTTCGCTGTCCGGATCAGCATATTCACTCAATGTTGCGTCATCGGGGTCTTTGCCCTCAAGCTTTTTGATAACACGTCTTGTGATAAGTTCCATTTCTGATGATGAACGTGAGAAGTTGAGGTATTTGCATCCAAAGAGAAGCGGCGGGCATGCCGGGCGGATATGTACTTCTTTTGCACCGCTTGAATAAAGAAATTCAGTTGTTTCTCTGAGCTGTGTTCCTCGAACGATAGAGTCGTCAATAAGCAGCAGGCTCTTTCCTTCAATAAGGTCGTGTATCGGAATAAGCTTCATTTTTGCAATCAGATTGCGCTTGCTCTGGTGAGTCGGCATAAACGAACGTGGCCATGTTGGTGTGTATTTTACAAACGGCCTTGAAAACGGAAAACCTGATTCGTTGGCGTAGCCGATAGCGTGCGCAATTCCAGAATCCGGAACACCTGCAACAATGTCCGGTTTAACATTATCTCGTCTTGCAAGCAGTTTGCCGCAGTTATATCTCATTTTTTCAACGCTTATTCCCTCGTAAGATGATGAGGGGTAGCCGTAGTATACCCACAGGAAAGTGCATATCTTCATATTCTTTCCTGGCGCAACAAGTGTTTTGACTCCGTCAGCCGTCATAACAACTATTTCTCCGGGGCCGAGTTCCTTGTAATCGGAATATCCAAGGTTGAGGTAGGCAAAGCTCTCGAAGCTTGCGCAGTAGCCTTCTTCCTTCTTGCCGAGAACTATCGGTGTCCTGCCCATTTTATCACGGGCGCAGTATATTCCCTTAGGAGTAAGTATCAGCATACTGAGTGAGCCGTCAATAATTTCCTGGGCGTATCTTATGCCGTCAATGAAATTTTCTTTCTGATTTATTATTGATGCAACGAGTTCAGTTGGGTTGATTTCACCGTTTTGCATCTCAAAAAAGTGAACGTTTGATTTGATTATGTTCTTTACAATATCGTCTGCATTGTTGATTTTTCCTACAGTTGTTATCGCAAATGTGCCGTGATGTGAGCGTACAAGAATAGGCTGAGCCTCAAAATCGGAAATACATCCAATTCCGAGAGTGCCGTGCATCTCGTTTGATTCTTTGGTGAATTTCGTTCTGAAAGGCGCATTCTCAATGTTGTGAATCGCCTTGTCAAATCCGTTGTTCTCATCGTAAACTGCAAGTCCCGCGCGCCTTGTTCCAAGATGTGAATGATAGTCTACACCGAAAAACAGGTCAAATACGCAGTCCTCTTTGGACGCAGTTGCAAAAAATCCGCCCATAAAAATCCTCCCTTAGTATGTCAGTTTTAATTCTTTGTAAATTAATGTCTAACTTTTCACGGCAATATTATAGCAGAAATGCTGTCTCTTATACACATCTACGAGCCCACGAGA
>URIN01000058.1 GCA_900547915.1 uncultured Clostridium sp.
GCTCGGAGATGTGTATAAGAGACAGCAATAATACAGTAAAAAAATCCGTCTCCTCCGTTTTCACCAGGGAAAAATGTTTTCATATTGCAAACAGAGTAATTGTTATTGTTTTTCATAAACAGATCAATAACTTTCTCATTTTCCCTTTTATTAAGAGTGCATGTTGAATACATTAATCTTCCGCCACTTTTAAGATATCTTACTGAAGTACTCAGAATTTTATACTGAATTTGAGGTAATTCTTTAACAGAATCAAGTTCTTTATATCTTATTTCAGGTTTTCTTCTTACGATTCCAAATCCACTGCAAGGAACATCACAAATAATTTTATTTGCTTGCCCTAATGTTTCATTAAACACACATGCATCATTGACAGCTGCTGAAATATTACTAAGCCCAAGTCTTGACGTACCGGACTTTATTAGGCTGACGCGGCTTTCATGCAGGTCAAAAGACAATACTCTTCCGCTTTCTCCTGCAAAATATGATGCATAAAACGATTTACCGCCGGGAGCTGCGCAGAAATCAAAGACAGTATCTCCTTCATTTATTTCAAGGGCGGTAATAGCTCTGCAACAGGAAATATCCTGCACATGAAACAGACCGTCTTTAAATGCTTTAAGTTTTGTTATATCCGACGAAGCATCTATTTTTACATAGTCCTGATAAACAGAACACTTTACACCTTCACTATTCAGAACATTACAGAGTTTTTCTGCGTCAACTAAATTTTTATTTGGAACTGCAAAAACAGGCGGCCGCTCATTAAGAGCTGGAAGAAAATTCAGAACATTTTCTTTCCCATACGCCTTGTACCACATATTTAAAAGATTACGAGGAACGGAATACTTCACGCTTAAATCATTGATCCTATCAATCTCAATTCTGTTGGCATCAATTTTTCGAAGGACAGCATTAATAAAAGCGGCATAGTATTTGAGACCGTTTGCCTTAGCAAGTTTCACACTTTCGTCAATTGCTGCAGCTGAAGTAACTTTATCCATATAATATAGCTGATAAGTGCCCATTCTCAAAATAATTCTAAGTTTCGGCTTCGGCTTATCACAATATTTTTCAAAAATATAATCTAAAGTTATCTGTCTTTCGAGAACACCGTAAACGAGTCTTGCGGCAAAAGCTTTTCCTTCGGTTAAGTCCGACAGTGCATTATCTACAGCTATGTTCGAATATGCATTGTCATATGAAATCTTGTACAGCGTTTCAAAAGCTTTCTGTCTTGGGTTAATCAATCTTTTCTACCTGCTAAGAAAATCAATCTGAGAAGTGTTGCAATAGCTGAAGCAAGAGCCGCAACATAAGTTAAAGCCGCAGAAGTTAGAACTTTTTTAGCTCCCACATATTCCTTACCAACAAGGAACCCATTTGCACTTATCGTCTGTAATGCTCTTTTAGAAGCATTAAACTCAACCGGAAGCGTAATAAGCTGAAAAAGAGCAACTGCTGCGTAAAGTACTATTCCGATATAAATAAGCGGTTCCCAACTAAAGAACAGACCTAAAAGCACAAGCGGAATACCTAACGTTGAGCCAAACTGGGTAGCCGGTATTACAAAATTTCTAATCTTTAACGGAAGATATCCCTGTGCATGCTGGCAGGCATGACCCGCTTCATGGCAGGCAATTCCTACCGCTGCAATACTGTTAGAATTGAAAACGCCCTCAGAAAGGCATATTTCTTTTGTTTTGGGGTTATAATGGTCAGTAAGATTACCGGAAATTCTTTTAATTCTTACGTCATTAATACCATTCATCTGCAAAAGCTGATAAGCTGCCTCAGCGCCCGTAAGATTGCGAGAGTTTCTTATTCTGCCATATTTTTTATAATTCGAATTAACTCTTATCTGACATATAAATGAAAAAATAAGAACGGGAATCATTATAATTCCTGAAACATAATAAAGATAGATATCCATAATATCACCTTTCACTGAAAAAATCAGAGCGTAAATTAAATATCATTATATTGTTTGCAGATCAGTATCCTATAATCGTACCTGTTTCAACCTTGTTACCGGAAAGAAATGATTTTATATCCATTGTTTTCTTTCCTTCCGGCTGAACAAAAGTAAGTGAAACACATTTTGCGTCACCACATGAAACTATCAGTTCTTTATCCGACCTGATAACTTCTCCTGCTTTGCCGCCTGTTATATCGGAAAGACGTGAGGAATGGATTTTAACTCGTTTTGAGCATATTAAAGTCTCAGCACAAGGCCAAGTCTGAAGTCCGCGAATTTGATTGTGAATTTCAAACGCTGTTCTATTCCAATCTATTGGGCTTAAAGATTTATCTATCATTGAAGCATAAGAAGCCTCACCAGATTGCTTTTGAGCTTTTGCCTGTCCGCATTCAATAAGTTTTATCGTGTGAATTAATGCCTCTGCACCTAAAACAGAAAGTCTGTCGAAAAGCTGTGCGGAAGTTTCATTTATTCCAATTTCAGTTTTAACAGTATAATACACATCGCCTGTGTCGATACCTTTGTCCATTTTCATTATGCAAACGCCTGTCTCTTTATCTCCGTTTAAAACAGCGCGTTGTATCGGAGCAGCTCCTCTATATTTTGGAAGCAAAGATGCGTGAACATTTATGCAACCATATTTAGGAAGATCAAGTATTTCTTCAGGCAAAATTTTACCGTAGGCAGCCACAACTATCATATCAGGATTTATTGACTTTAAAACGCTTAATGCTTCACCGTCTTTAAGAGTATTAGGCTGATATACAGGTAAATTATTTGCAACAGCAACTTTTTTAACATCTGAAGGTGTTAATATCTGTTTTCTTCCTGTTTTTTTATCAGGCTGAGTAAAAACAGCCGCCACATCATATTTCTCATCAATGAGTTTCTGCAAAGACGGCACGGCAAAATCAGGCGTGCCCATATAAACTATTCTCATTGCTCCTCCAGTTTACCGTCCACAAGATGAGATGTGAACAAAATACCGTCGAGATGGTCAATCTCATGACAGAAAGCACGTGCTTTAAGGTCCTCACCTGTAAATACCTGCCATTTGCCATTTCTGTCCTGCGCTTTGACCTGAACCTTTTTTGGACGTAAAGTTACACCATATTTACCGGGAAGAGAAAGGCAGCCCTCACTTTCCCTTTGCTCGCCCTCTTCAAAAGTTATTTCCGGGTTTACAAGTTCAATTGGGCCTTCTCCTATATCAATGACTACTACTCTTTTAAGTATTCCAACTTGCACAGCTGCTAGACCCACACCGTTTGCGTCATACATTGTTTCAAACATATCATCAATGAGAACAGCAAGTTTTGAATCAAACTTTTCAACTTTTCTGCTCTTCTTACTAAGAATAGGATCTCCTACTTTTACCACATTTCTAAGTGCCATATTTTCACTGCCTTTCTTGCTGCTATTTAATATTATAACGGAGCTGCAGCTAATACCCGTAAATCAGTTGAGTTCAAAAGGGTTGAGGTCTACTGACACTGAAACACTTTTATACTCTTTTATTTTACCAATATTTTTTAATATATCATTTAACATTTTACGAACTGATTTTGAATTTTTACATTTCACTGTCAATCCGTATCTATAATTATTCTTAAGTTTACTGATTTTTGAAGGACTAGGTCCTAAAACTATCAGTTTTTCATCGGAAAATTCAGTTCTATTGAGTTCTACAAGGTTTTCAAAAAAAGCTTTGGCACAGAGAGCAGCCTTATTTTCATCCTCACAAACAAATGAAATGAAATAAATATCACAATAAGGCGGATACGTAAGCAATTTGCGCAGTGCCATCTCATTTTGAAAAAACGATTTATAATCCTGTTTTGATGCATATTCGATAATTTCATTAAACGGATTAATTGTCTGTATTACTGCTTTCCCTGCTACATCTCTTCTGCCACTTCGTCCAACTACTTGAGTTATTAAGTCAAAAGAACGTTCATTGGCGAGATAACTTTCGTCATAAAGAGAATTATCAGCATTTACGACACCAACAAGAGTAACATCAGGAAAGTCAAGTCCTTTTGCAACCATCTGTGTGCCGATAAGAATATCATAATCACCGCGAGAAAAAGCATCAAAAAGTTTCTGATGGCTGAATTTTGCCGAGGTTGTATCAGCATCCATTCTGAGAACTGACGCCTTGGGAAAAAGCCTTGTTAGTTCATCTTCAATTCTTTGTGTACCGTAACCACTGTATCGTATGCTGTTTTTACCGCACTCAGGGCAAACATTATCAAGCGGCTTTGAATAACCACAGTAATGGCACATCAAACGGTTATTATAGCTGTGGTAGGTAAGGCTGATACTGCAATTCGGGCATGTAATAACATGACCGCAGCTGTTACAGGCAATAAAGGTATTATAACCACGTCTGTTTATAAGCAATATTGTCTGTTTATTCTTATTGAGATTATCTTCTATAAGCTTTTGCAGAGTTCCTGAAATCGGCGATTTATTGCCTGCGGCGATTTCTTTTTTCATATCAACCGTTACAACTTCCGGTAACTTTGAATTGCCGTATCTTTCGTTAATTTCGCAAAGCTTATATTTCCCTTTAACAGCAGCAGAATAGCTTTCAATACTGGGTGTTGCCGAAGTCATAAGAAACAAAGCGTTATTATATCTACATCTGAAATTTGCAACATCACGCGCGTTATAACGAGGTGTTCGTTCACTTTTATAGGTGTGTTCCTGTTCCTCATCCATAACTATAAGTCCCAGATTATGAACAGGAGCAAATACGGCACTTCTGGTGCCGACAACAATTTTTGCTTCTCCCCTGTCAACACGTTTATATTCATCTGTTCTCTCACCTATTGAGAGTCCACTGTGCATGACAGCAACTTTTTCCCCATACCTTGTATGAAAAATTCCAAGCATCTGCGGAGTAAGAGAAATTTCAGGCACAAGTACAATAACATCCTTGCCGCGCGAAATTGTTTCATCAATTAATCTAAGATAAACCTGAGTTTTTCCGGAGCCGGTAACACCATAAAGAAGTCCTGTTCCTCCTGTATCAAGCATCTTAAAATACGTGTCAAAAGCTTTCTTTTGAACAGAGGAAAGCTTAATTGGCGACATTTCACCGTTTTTCGAAATATTTTTATAAGGTGTTCTGTAAACTTCTTTTTCAAAATATTCACACACACCATATTTCACTAGATTATCTAGAACACTTTTGCCTACCGAACAAAATTCACACACTTCATTAACGCTTGCACTGCCAACGTCACACAAAAGACCATAAACTGACTTCTGCTTAGGGGTTAATTTAACAGCATCAGTACTATCCTCTAATAAGCGAATCATTTTAGTGCTTTTATCTTTAATTTTATCAGTACCTCGGGGAAGCATTTGCCTTAAGCATTCATAAGTCGAGCAAAAGCAACGTTCCTTTAACCAAATAGCAAGAGAAACCATTTCCTCGGTCAAAGAATTTGTTTTAGTATCTACTGAAATGATTTCTTTAAGCTGTGAATTAAGTCCGTAAAAAAGCTTTATGATGATTCCGTTCCTTTTAGTGTTATTTCTGCCAAAAGGCACAACTACACGCTTACCGCAACTTATTTTATTTGCAATTTCGTCCGGAACATAATAATCATAATCCTCACCGGCGCTGAAAAAAGTGTTTTCAACAGCAACAGTGGCTATAAGCCTATTCATTACTCATTTTCATCCGAATTATCAGACATATATTCATCATTTTCATCCACGCACTTTTTAGCGTTCTTTTGAGCCTGAGTATGAATCTCTTCAGGCTCTTCAACAATGAATTTACCATCATAAATATCATTGATTGCAGTTGAAACACACTTTTCATCAAGCAGTACTTCATTTTTTACTGCATCATCCCTTATTTCACGTGCCCTTTTGGCTACACCAACAACAAGGCTGTATCTGCTATTACAATCTTTAAGAAGTTTCTTTAAATCAGGGTTAAACATAATTATTTCTCCTATCAGTCATTATTACGCTTATCAAGTTCAGCGTTAAGTATATCATTTATTTCACGTACCGCTGTCTGCAGTTCGTCATTAACAACAACATAATTAAATTTAGAAGCTGCTTCGATTTCCTCTTCAGCAATTTTTAGGCGCTTTTTTATAACGTCTTCACTTTCAGTATTGCGTTTTTTTAAGCGATTTTCAAGAGTATCCATATCAGGCGGCATAAGGAAAATAGATACCGCGTCAGGATAATTCTTCATAATTTTTTGAGCGCCTTTTCGTTCAATAATAAGAAAACAGATTTTTCCTTTCTGTACAGCTGCAAGAGCTGGCGCAGCAGGTGTTCCATAATAGCAGTTATTATAACATGCATATTCAAGGAAACTATCCTGTTCAATCATATTTTCAAATTCATCTTTAGTTTTGAAAAAGTAATCAACTCCGTCAATTTCACCATTTCGAGGTGAACGTGTAGTGGCGGAAACCGATTCATAAACATCATTTCTAATTTTAGAAATTTCTCTGAAAACGGTGTCCTTACCGCATCCGCTCGGGGCAGATAAAATAACAATCATTCCCCTTTTTTTCATTAATCCTCCCCCTTTACACCGAATTTCTGAGCAATTTGTTTTAAATCAAGATAAGAAAGAACAACATTATCGGAATCAGTGATGATAACACTCAATGTTTTTCTTCCGTGTGTGGCATCAATAAGTGAACCGTTTGTCTTTGCCTCCTGAATCATTCTCTTAACTGGAGCTGATTCGGGGCTTACAATGGATATTATTCTGCCGGCGTTCACAAGATTACCAAACCCAATATTAACAAAATCCATATATCTGCGCCTTTCTGTAAAGGTTATTCAATATTTTGAATCTGTTCGCGGATCTTTTCAACTTCCGCTTTAATGTCGACAACCTTGCGCGCAATTTCTACATCACTTGCTTTTGAACCGATTGTATTAGCTTCTCTGTTAATTTCCTGAACAAGAAAATCCATTTTTCTACCAATGGGTTCTTCGCTAACCAGGAATGACTGAAGCTGAGAAATATGAGAACGAAGCCTTACAGTTTCTTCAGCTACAGCAACTTTATCAGCAAAAATTGCAACTTCCTGAATTATTCTGCCCTCATCAAGAGAAACGTCACCGATTAATTCGTGAACACGAGCAACAAGTTTATCGTTATATTCCTTAACCGTTTCAGGCGAGCGCTTCTCAATAAACGACACACAATCAAGTATATATTCTGCACGTGAAGCGATATCCTTACGCATTTTTTCACCCTCAACTTCACGCATTCTAATAAATTTATCGACTGCCTCTTCTGCAACGGGCTCAATCAAAGACCAGAGCTTATCTTCGTCCTCCTCTGCTTTTCTAAGTACAAGCACATCGGGAAAACGAGCAACACCTGCGGCACCGTAGTCCTCCTTAAGAGAATAAGTCTCAGAAAGTTCTTTAAGTGCATTAACATAAGCAGAAGCAAGCGTATGATTAACAACAACCTGTGCGTCATCAGTTTTGATAGCCTCAATGCCTAAGAAACAATCAATTTTGCCTCTTGAAACTCTTGAATTGATATAAGATTTCAGTTTATCCTCAGCAAATCCGTACTGCCTAGGAAGACGACAACTGAAATCAAAATATCTATGATTTACAGATTTTAATTCAACAGTAATAAAATATCCTTCAGTCTCAGAAGTAGCTGTCTCTTATACACATCTGACGCTGCCGACGAATAGCCTTGTGTAGA
>URIN01000059.1 GCA_900547915.1 uncultured Clostridium sp.
CTACACAAGGCTATTCGTCGGCAGCGTCAGATGTGTATAAGAGACAGTACCATAGTTTAGCAATCTAATCTTAATTTGTCAAGAATACGAAACAATTGTTCCGTTTTAATTGATAAAAATTCAAAATTAGTATATAATTAACACAACACAGGAAAAGAGGTATATCCTATGAATTTCAAAAAGCTCCAAAACGGCATGTGCGATGGTTTTGTTCTTGTAAAAAAATGTGAGGTAAAAAAGACTAAAAACGGTTCGTCTTATCTTGATTTGATAATAGGTGATAAGGACGGTGAAATGCCTGCAAAATACTGGGATTTCTCAGGCGGAGATGTTTTTGAAGAGGAGTCCGTTGTCAAAGTGCGCGGAACTTTGGAACAGTATAACGGCAGGGATCAGTTCAGAATACAGCAGATACGTCCTGCCGCCGAAACAGATGATTATAATCTTTCAGATCTTGTGCCGGCATCAGAAGTTGGCGGAAGACAGATATACGATATGCTTATGAAAAGAGTTGCCGCGTTTGAGGACAACGATTTTAAGACGCTTGTTACGGATATTATGGAAAGCAAAAAGGATATTCTTGTAACAAGCCCTGCGGCGTTCAGGCTTCACCATGCTATGCTTGGCGGTCTTATGCTGCACACTATGTCTATTGTGCGCATGGCGGAGCAGGTATGCAAGGTTTACCCGAATGTTAATAAGGATCTTCTTCTTTCAGGCGCTATTTTGCATGACGTTGCGAAAACGTGGGAATTTAAATTTTCAAAGACAGGACTTGTGAGCGGATATTCAGAGGGCGGTGAACTGATCGGCCACCTTGTTGAAGGCGCAATGTGGGTAGATGCGGCGGCAAAAAGGCTTGGCATACCACAGGAAAAGGCTCAGCTCATAGAACATATGATTTTAAGTCACCACGGAGTTCCCGAATTTGGTTCTCCCGTCAGACCTATGTTCATTGAAGCTCAGATACTTTCCGCGCTTGATACGCTTGATGCTCAGATATTTGAGTTCCACAGCGCAACTGCAAAGGTTGAGCCGGGTCAGTTTACGGACAGACAGTGGTCGCTTGAAAACAGAAAACTTTATAATCACGGCCTTTCGGGCACGGAACACATCGTTAATTTAGAGGATTGATAAGGAGAGTAGAATATGGCTCAGGAATGGCAGCAGGACTGGACGGAGATAAAAGTCACCGTTAAGTCTGATGATATTGAAACGGCGGCAAATATTTCAAATATGACTGTGCCTTATGGTATTTATATTGAGGATTATTCAGATGTTGTAGATGAAACTCTTGAGATTGCTCATGTTGATTTGATCTCTGAGGAACTTTTGGAAAAGGACAGAACAAAAGGAAGAATTCACATTTACATCAGCCCGGAAGAAAACCCTGCGGAAGCTGTATCTTTCCTTGAAGAAAGGCTGAGCGCAGAAAATATAGAGCATGAAATAACCATAAATGAATGTAAAACAGAGGATTGGATAAACAACTGGAAAAAATATTGGCACCCCGTTCCAATAGGCAACAGGCTGCTGATCAAACCTGCATGGGAGCAGGTTGAAGATACTCACGGCAGGGCAGTGCTTAATCTTGAACCCGGTCTTGCATTCGGTACAGGTAGCCACCCCACCACAAGGCTTTGTCTTGAAATGCTCGAGGATTATATAAATCCGGCTTCAACGGTGCTTGATGTTGGCTGCGGCAGTGGTATACTTTCAATAGCTGCGCTTCTTCTCGGCGCAAAAAGCGCATTCGGTGTTGATATTGATAAACTTGCCGTTAAAACTGCGCTCGCAAACGCTAAAGAGAATGGTTTTGAACCGCCTGTTTTCAATGCCGTAAGCGGAAATCTGTCAGAGAATGTCAGCGGAAAATACAGTGTAATAGTTGCAAATATTGTTGCCGATGTTATTATGGAGTTTACACCCCAGGCTGTTGAATTCCTTAAAGATGGAGGGGTGTTTATAACGGGCGGAATTATCGATTCTCGTGTGGAAGAAGTCAAAACCTGCTTTTATGAACATGGTTTTGATATTGTTGAACACAGAGAAGCAAAAGGCTGGAACGTTTTTGTCTGTAAAATAAAATGAAGATTATTATAATTGTTGCTGCTGTTGCAATTGTTATTCTGTTGTTTTTGCTTGCAGTTTGCGCAGTGGTTTTAAATCAGCTAATATCACTTAAAACGATTCGAATTCCTAAATTTTTTTATTCTCTTGTTGCGGGTAATGACGGACCTAATCAGTTTGAGCAGGAAAACCGCAGGGCGGTAAATCATTTTAAGACACTGCCTCTTGAAGAACTCGAGTTACATTCAGAAGGCTGTACTCTAAGGGCAAAACTTCTTGTACCCGAAAAAAGCAACGGTATTCTTGTTATTGCCTGCCACGGCGCCAGAAGTTCGGGACTGGGCGAGTTTGCGTTTGAGGCGGATTATTTTTATAACGGCGGCTTCACAGTGCTTATGCCAGAACACAGAGGCTGCGGAATAAGCGACGGAAAATTCATGGGCTACGGCACGCATGAAGCAAAAGACACATTGTTGTGGCTCGATTACGCAAGGAAACGTTTTCCTGAACTCAGCATATTTTTGCTCGGTGTATCAATGGGCGGCGCAACGGTGCTGATGATGAGCGATAAAATACCTGAAAACAGCGTAAAGGGTATTATTGCCGATTGTGCATATACAAGCGCTTGGGAAGAATTTAAGTATCAGCTCAAATTGTCTTTCCATCTCGGTGCTTTTCCTATATTGTATCTTTGTGATTTCCTTTGCAGGCTCTATGCGCATTATTCGTTTAAGGATGCAGCGCCTGTTGAATCTGTAAAAAATGCTAAAGCACCGGTGCTGTTCATTCACGGCACGGCGGACGATTTTGTGCCTTTTTATATGGAAAAAGAACTTTATTCAGCTTGCGGAAGTGAAAAGAAGATGCTTGCTGTTGACGGAGCTGTTCATGCAAGAAGTTACTATAAAAACAGCGCTCTTTATGAGAAAACACTCAATGATTTTTTTGATGAACACAGCCAAAAAGTGCCACTGTCTGAATAAGCAGGAATTTTGTTCAAACAACATAAAAAATTAACCGGATACCATATTTGGTATCCGGTTTTTTGTATGCTATTTACTAATTTGTTCTGATTATAAAGATCTGCTCTTGATTTCCTTTTCGATCTTTTCGATAAACTCATCAACGCTGCATGCGCCCTGTTCTCCGTCTTTTCTTGAACGTACGGAAACCGTGCTGTTTTCTATATCTTTATCGCCGGCAACAAGCATATAAGGAACTTTTTCAAGTTGTGCCGAACGAATCTTGAAGCCGATTTTTTCTGATCTGTCATCGATCTCACAGCGGATACCAAGTTTTTCAAGACGGTCTTTGATTACGTTGAGGTAATCAAGGTGTCTGTCTGCAATAGGAAGCAGTTTTACCTGAACGGGTGCAAGCCATGTCGGGAACGCGCCTGCAAAGTGCTCGGTAAGGATTCCGATAAATCTTTCAATGCTGCCGAATACAACACGGTGAATCATAATCGGTCTGTGCTTTGCTCCGTCTGCGCCTACATATTCAAGTTCAAATCTTTCTGGAAGCTGGAAGTCGAGCTGAATTGTGCCGCACTGCCAAGTTCTGCCAAGACAGTCGGTAAGATGGAAGTCGAGTTTGGGACCATAGAATGCTCCGTCACCCTCGTTTACTTCAAAGTCGTATCCGAGCTCTGTTACGGCGTCACGCAGAGCATCCGTTGCAATCTCCCAGTCCTCTTCGCTGCCCATTGAATCTTCAGGTTTTGTTGAAAGCTCAATGTGGTATTCAAATCCGAATGTGTTATAAACCTTGTCGATAAGTTTTACAACGCCCTTTATCTCGTCTTTTATCTGTTCACGTGTCATAAAGATATGAGCATCGTCCTGAGTAAAGCATCTTACACGCATCAGTCCGTGCAATGCTCCTGAAAGTTCGTGGCGGTGAACAAGTCCGAGTTCGCCCATTCTGAGCGGCAGGTCTTTGTATGAGTGCATCTTTGTCTTGTATACAAGAATTCCGCCGGGACAGTTCATCGGCTTGATAGCGTAATCCTCGTCATCAATAACCGTTGTGTACATATTCTGCTTGTAGTGATCCCAGTGGCCGCTTCTTTCCCACAGAGCACGGTTAAGAATCATCGGCGTCTGAATCTCATAATAACCTGCTTCTCTGTGAATCTCACGCCAATAGTCGATAAGAGTATTCTTAAGAGCCATTCCCTTTGGAAGGAAGAACGGGAATCCGGGACCTTCTTCCATAATGGTGAAGAGCTCAAGTTCTTTGCCTAACTTTCTGTGGTCACGTTTCTTTGCCTCTTCAAGCATTGCCATATGCTCTTCAAGCATTGATGCTTTCGGGAAAGCCGTGCCGTAAACTCGGCAGAGCATCTTGTTTTTCGCGTCACCGCGCCAGTAAGCACCCGTGCAGTTTGTAAGCTTGAAAGCCTTTACGGGTTTTACATCCGCAAGGTGAGGGCCTGCGCAGAGCTCAGTAAATTCACCCTGCTTGTAAAAACTTATGTTTTCGCCCTTGTCTGCGTGTTCTTTGATAAGCTCAACCTTGTAAGGTTCGTTCTTATCCTCCATAAGCTTTATAGCTTCTTCGGGTGAAAGTTCAAATCTTTCAAGTGTAAAGCCTTCTTTTACAATTTTCTTCATTTCCGCTTCTATCTTTTCAAGATCATCAGGAGAAAACGGTGTTTCAACGTCAAAATCATAATAGAAACCGTCATGAATTGCAGGGCCGATTGTGAGTTTTACATCGGGATAGAGTCTTTTCACGGCCTGAGCCATAATATGTGATGCTGTGTGGTTAAAAGCACGTTTGCCGTCCTCGTCATCAAAAGTGAGGATCTCAAGCGCGCAGTCGCTGTCAATAACGGTGCGAAGATCTTTTACTTCACCGTCAATTCTGCATGCGCACGCATTTCTGTAAAGTCCCATAGAAATGTCTTTTGCTATGTCAGCTGCTGTCATAGCGCTGTCATATTGCTTAACTGATGAATCTTTAAGCGTTATTTTCATAGTAATTCCTCCGTATATATTCATTGAATAGTTTACTTGTATTTTGGGTGCTCCGTAAAAACAAAAACACCCTGTGCAGTAATTGCACAGGGTGAATAATTATCCACGGTTCCACCTGAATTGCGCACAAGCGCCTCTCATTTTGCCCTTAACGCGGGAAACGGCTGTTATTGGCAGCACTCCGGGGCGGTGGCTTGCGGCAGTCTGTACACCCTTTCAGCAAACGGGTGCTCTCTGAAACATTCTGAAACGCAGTCTTATCCCCATCAAAGCTTTGTTATATGTTTAATTTTGATTATATTATATCATTATTTTTTTGCTTGTCAACACCCGCAGCAGCGCATTTTTTGCCGTTTTTTTCCTGCCGTATGCCGACAGGTTAGGCTAAATGTAAGGCACAAGCCTTGACATCTACAAGATATAGGTGTATTATATTTGTTATGAACTATATCAAGTTTATATAGTGTTCATAGAGTCTATACAGCATTATAACCGATTTTTTCAGGTTTGTATTTAAACTGTACCTTTTCTGATGATATTTGATTTAACTAAAAAATTATTGACAGAAGGAGGTGCTATTGATTCTCATGTCTACAATTGTTGCCGTTATTATAGCGGTTGTCTGTGCTGTTGTTTTTGGAGTAGTCGGCTTTGTTCTTGGTTCTGTTTTCAGGCAGAAAGCTAACGAAAAAGAGATCGGCTCCGCAACACAGGAAGCAACTAAAATTATTAATGATGCCCTTCAGGAGGCTGAAACAACAAAAAAATCCAGTCTTATAGAGGCTAAGGATGAAATCCATAAACTTCGCTCAGAAGCGGATAAGGAGATCCGTGAAAGAAGAAGCGAGGTTCAGAAACTTGAAAACCGCCTTAATCAAAGGGAAGAATACCTTGATAAAAGAGCGGATTCCATTGAGGCAAAAAATGAGTCCTTAAGTGCTAAACTTAAGGAAGCGGATGACAAATTAATTGAAATCGATAGCATCAAGAAAAGCCAGTTTGATATGCTGGAAAAAATTTCGGGGCTTTCACAAGAAGAAGCAAAAAAGCATCTTCTGGCATCGCTTGAAGAAGAGCTTGACACCGAAAAGAGCAAAAAGATACTTGAGTATGAGCAGATGACGCGCGATCAGAGCGAAGTTATCGCAAGAGAGATAATTGCTACTGCTATTCAGCGCTGTGCTGCTGATCATACCGCAGAAACAACTGTTTCCGTTGTAGCGCTGCCCAATGACGATATGAAGGGCAGAATAATCGGCCGAGAGGGCAGAAATATCCGCTCAATCGAAACAATAACAGGCGTTGAGCTCATTATTGACGATACTCCGGAAGCAATCACTATCAGTTCTTTTGATCCTGTCAGAAGAGAGATAGCAAGGCTCACCCTTGAGCGCCTCATTCAGGACGGTCGTATCCACCCAACAAAGATTGAGGAAATGTTCGAAAAATCAACCCGTGAAGTTAATGCAATCATTAAGCAGGAGGGCGAAAAAGCTGTTCTTGCCGCAAACTGCGGTCAGATTCATCCTGAACTTGTCAAACTTCTCGGAAAGCTTAAATATCGTACTTCTTACGGTCAAAACGTACTTAAGCACAGCCTTGAGGTTAGCTATATTGCCGGACTTATGGCAGCTGAACTCGGTGCAAATGAAAAGCTTGCACGCCGTGCAGGTTTGCTTCATGATATTGGTAAGGCTCTCGACCACGAGATGGAAGGCTCACATATTGCGCTCGGCGTTGAGTATGCGCGCAAGTATAAGGAAAGCGAAGAAGTTATTCACGCTATTCAGGCACATCACGGTGATGTAGAGTGCAAAACCGTTGTTGCTTGTCTTGTTCAGGCTGCAGATGCGGTTTCAGCCGCAAGACCCGGTGCAAGACGAGAAAATATCGAAAACTATATTAAGAGACTTCAGCAGCTTGAGGAAATTTCAAAGAGTTTTGCAGGAGTCAAAAGTGCATATGCCATCCAGGCAGGCAGAGAAGTGCGTGTTATGGTTTGCCCTGAAACTGTTTCAGATGAGAAAATGCCTTATATCGCCCGTGAGATTGCAAAGAAGATAGAAAGCGAACTCGAATATCCCGGTCAGATAAAGGTAAATATTATTCGTGAATCCAGGGTAAGCGATGTTGCAAAATAATCGTTAGTAATTTATAATAGCGGTATCGGTTTTCGATACCGCTATTTTTTTCAGGAGGTATTTTTATGGTAAAGCATATAGTTTGTTTTAAACTAAAGGAAAGCAATGACGACAATAAGGCGGCAGCAAAAGATAGGCTTCTTTCAATGAAAGGAAAAGTTCCTATGATGAAAGATATTGAAGTAGGAACAGATTTCCTCGGATCCCAGAGAAGTTACGATATTATCCTTCAGGTCACTCTTGAAAACAGGGAGGCTCTTGATGAGTATCAGAAGGACGATTATCATTGTTCATATGTAAAACCGTATATGCACGAAAACACAATCTCATCGGTTGCTGTTGATTATGAATTTTGATAATGCTTTAACAAAAGAAGTGCATATAATACAAAAAACGGAACAATAAAAAAATCGTAAAAAATTTATGAATTATTAACAAAGATACCAATTTATTATCTGTCTCTTATACACATCTGACGCTGCCGACGAATAGCCTTGTGTA
>URIN01000060.1 GCA_900547915.1 uncultured Clostridium sp.
GTGGGCTCGGAGATGTGTATAAGAGACAGATTACGCCTTTTTCAAGAAAAATCAGTATTTTAAAATTAAATAAGGTGTGAATTTTAATCTGTCACACGAAATTAGCTTGTAATCTACTCCGTCCTGAAAACCTTCAAAAGCGTATTTAGCTGCTTCTCCGTGAAGATGCCCGAAATAGCATTTTTTTATTCCATAATTATTAATTATTTGAATTATTTCTTCACATTTAAAATTTTGAGAGATTGGTGGGTAGTGCAGAAAAAGAAATTTATTTTCGTTTTGGGCACTTTGAAGGCTTCTTTCGATTCTTGCTGCTTCACGTAAAAGAATTTTTTTGTCCTGTTCGTCTTCACTGTCATATATCCAGCCGCGTGATCCACATACAGAGCAAGGTCCGCATTCATAAGAATTATTATACAGGAATTTTATGGATTTATAACCTTTTTCCTGAATAAATCTATTCATTTTTGAAATAGTGTTCCACCAAAAATCATGATTTCCTTTAAGTATTATTTTATTTCCGTTAAGGGATTCCAAAAAATCAAAATCAGCAATTAGTTCTTTAAAATCCATCGCCCAGCTTATATCGCCTGCAATAACAATATCATCATCTGCACCAACAACTTTATTCCAGTTTTTATGAAGTCTTTCAGTATAATTTTCCCATCCTTCAAAAGTATCCATTGGCTTATTTGTGCCAAATGATAAATGCGTGTCTGCGATTGCGAATAAAGACATAATTAAAAACCTTTCAAAAAATATTACGAATATATTTGCAAATAAAGGCAAAAATTAAAACGAAGGGAGTGTGAAAGTAATGAACGAAATCAAAGGAATCTGCTGCGAAGTTAAAAATTGCGTACACCATAACAAAGACAACAGCTGCTCAGCCGGTCATATCACAGTAGGAAGCAGCGTTGCAAAAACAACAACAGAAACAAAGTGCGAAACTTTTGAATGTTGTGAAAACTGCAACGGTTAACCAAACTAAAAACTAATAAAAAACGGCTCTGTCATGAGCCGTTTTTTTATTTAGTTTCAAAATGTTTTTTTATATGCAGAAATACAAATGCGTTAAATTCCAAGCAAACCAAATACCATTTCGCCCATATCTTCTTTAGAGCAAACATTATTAAATCTTACTTCCTTATCTCTAAGAGAAGAAAGCGGTGTAGGAACATCAGCGCCTGTTTTTGAGTGAAGTTCTTTCACCATATCAAACTCATCGGCGTCAGGCAGATTACCTCCTGTTACAGCGCTCAGTACGCTCTTAGAAAACTTATAAGGTGATGCGGTGGAGTCAATAACCGTCGGAATATCGTCTCCTGTGTTTTTAATATAATCCTCATAAACTTTCAAAGCAACAGCTGTATGCGTGTCACAAAGATAATGGTATTTATCGAAATATGATTTTATTGTATTATTAACATCGTCCTCACCGGCAAAGCCTGCTGAAAAAGACTCTTTAATTGCTGAAAGCAATTCATCGGAAACAGTATAAACGCCGTCAGTTGAAAGTTTAGCCATAAGGTCGTTAACAAGTTTATCATCATTTCCGCTCATATGATAAAGCAGACGTTCAAGGTTAGATGATATAAGAATATCCATGCTGGGTGAAGTCGTTGTATAGAAATCACGATTTTTATTATAAGTTCCCGTATTAAGGAAATCCGTAAGTACATTATTAGAGTTAGAAGCGCAGACAAGCTTTTTAACTGGAAGTCCCATCTTTTTTGCATAATAGCAGGCAAGGATATTTCCAAAATTACCGGTGGGAACAACAACATTGATCTCATCACCAGCAGAAATTGAGTCGCTGTTCATAAGATCACAGTATGCTGAAAAATAATAAACAATCTGAGGTACAAGTCTTCCCCAGTTAATAGAGTTAGCGGAGGAAAACATCATATTTTTCTCTGCAAGTTTATTCTTTATTTCATCATCTGTGAAAATCTTTTTAACCGCACTCTGAGCGTCATCAAAATTACCTTTTACAGCGCATACGGCAACATTTGAGCCTTCCTGAGTTACCATCTGGAGTTTCTGCATCGGAGATACGCCGTTTTCAGGATAAAATACAAGAATTTTTGTGTTTGCTACATCTTTGAATCCTTCAAGAGCTGCTTTTCCTGTATCACCGGAAGTTGCAACAAGGATAACTATAGTTTTACCATCTGCGGTTTTCTTAGCGGAAACAGTCATAAGATACGGCAGAAGCTGAAGAGCCATATCTTTGAAAGCGCAAGTAGGACCGTGCCACAATTCAAGCACATTTTCGTTGCCGCAAACATTTACAGTAGGGGCAACTGCTTCAGAAGAAAACTTGCCCTCAGAGTAAGCACCGCTTACGCAGTAATCGAGTTCTTCCTCTGAAAAATCATCTAAAAATTCACGTAGAACTGTTTTAGCTCTGTCTATGTATGACATTGCTGCCATTTCTTTGATTTTATCTATTGAAAAATGCGGGAATTCACAAGGCACGAAAAGGCCGCCCTCTTCACTTATTCCCTGTGCAATCGCGTGGGACGCGTTAACTTTAACCGAATTATCTCTTGTAGAAGTATAAAGCATAGTTGCCCTCCTAATAAATCTTTAAGATATTTTAATATAATTGAAAAGCATTTTCAAGGTGTTTGATTGATTTAATTTTATTATTTTCACAAAATACCTCAACAACATCAAAACGCGGCTGAAGATTTGTTTTATGCGATGCAAGATACATGTTAGCACTTGCGGCAATTTTGCTCTGCTTTATCTCATCAACAAATTCCATAGGCTTAGCAATGCTGTTTTCATTACGCATCTTGACTTCAACAAAACACAGATACTTTTTATTCTTTACGATAAGATCTATTTCTCCGAAGCGGCACGAATAGTTGAAATCAACAAGTGCATACTTTTTCTTCTCAAGAAATTCGCACGCTTTCATTTCTGCAAGTTTACCTAACGAGTTCATTTGCAAAGCACCTTTTTAAGAAAAGATTTTCTGTGAATTTCGCAAATTCCGTATTTTTCAATCATTTCATAATGAAGCTTTGTTCCGTATCCTTTGTGCTTTTCAAAGCCATACTGAGGATATTTTTCTGCCATTTCAAGCATATATCTATCTCTTGAAACTTTGGCAAGAATAGAAGCTGCCGCAATTGATTCTGATTTTGAATCGCCTTTTATGACCGTTTCAACGTCACAGTTAAGCGGCGGAACCTGATTTCCGTCCACAAGAGCGCAGTCTGGTCTTAGCGACAATCCTTCAACAGCTCTTTTCATTGCAAGAAAAGTAGCCTGAAGAATATTTATCTCATCAATTTCTTTTTCGCTTGCTGTTCCGATTGAATAATCCTCGCACTGAGCTATTATCTTGTCAAAAAGGAGTTCTCTCTTTTTTTCAGACAGTTTTTTAGAGTCGTTTATGCCCTCGATCGTCTGCCCTCTTTTCAGAACAACTGCCGCGGCATAGACTGGTCCTGCAAGAGGACCACGACCCGCTTCATCAACACCGCAAATTATATTATATCCATTGTTATACTTTTCATTTTCATATAAAAGCCAGTCCATAATCACGGTAACTCAAGGCTAATCTTGCCGAGTTTTCCTCCTCTGAATTCATCACATACGGCAGTTGCGGCACGAAGTGTATCAATTTCTCCTCCCTTGATGAGGAAACCTCTTTTTCTGCCGATTTTTTCAAGTATTTCCCAGCTTTGCAGATCCTCAAAATCTGTTATTTTATATCTGTCCTCAATCATCTTGGGCCTTGTTTTTGAAAGCGTTTCAAGAAGGCGGCAGGCAATTGTTTCTATATCGGTAACTTCATCCTTTACAGAACCGATAAATGCAAGCTTGTCCCCCACTTCCCTGTCATCAAACTTTGGCCACAACACTCCGGGAGTGTCAAGAAGTTCTATACCGTTGCCTGCAGAAAACCACTGATTACTTCTTGTAACGCCGGCTTTATCAGCAACAACAGCCTTGTATTTACCTGCCATTCTGTTTATAAATGAAGACTTACCTGTATTCGGGATACCGACTACCATTAGCCTTAGTGCCTTACCCTCCATACCTTTATCTTTATTTCTTTTTATAACTGAAGAGAGAGCTTTTTCACAGGCACTTTGAAATCTGTTGAGTCCTTTACCTGTTTTGCAGTCAACAGCAATTGCTGTCACACCGTTTTGAGCGTAATATTTTATCCACATATCTGTAGCGTACGGATC
Organism: uncultured Clostridium sp.; assembly: GCA_900547915.1. Lineage (GTDB taxonomy): Bacteria > Bacillota > Clostridia > Oscillospirales > Acutalibacteraceae > Eubacterium_R. The sequence goes on from URIN01000060.1 coordinate 4,215, forward strand.
AGCCATATCACACTTATTGAGCAAAACAATTTTTGGTTTTTTATTTATTATCTGTGACAGTTCAGGGTTAGAACTTGAACGAGGAATACGTGCGTCTACTATTTCAACGACACCGTCAACAAGTTTAAGACTTTCTTTTATAAGGCGTCTGGTTTTCGCCATATGACCCGGAAACCACTGAACATTTTGCTTCTGAAAATCAGGCATATATGCTCCCTCCTTTTATAGTTAATTATACATATTAATATGTTTTATTGCAACCTTTGGTAATTCAAAGCAATTGCAAAAACAAAAACCGCCTGCTTGAGGCGGTTTAGAGCTGTTAGATATCTTCCTTAACTTTTGCAGCTTTACCAACACGGTCACGAAGATAATAAAGTTTCGCTCTGCGAACCTTACCTTTGCGAACAACGGTAACGCTGTCAACATTTGCGGAATGAAGCGGGAACACACGCTCAACACCAACGCCATAAGATACACGGCGAACGGTAAAGGTCTTTGAAATACCAGAACCTTTGATTGCGATTACTGTGCCCTCAAATACCTGAATTCTCTCTGTTTTACCCTCGCGAATACGAACACCGACTTTTACGGTATCACCGATTGAGAATGAGGGAAGTTCTTTTTTCATGCTGCTTTCTTCGATAATCTTAAGTGCATCCATTATAGTTTCCTCCTTTTTATTTTCGGATGTTCATAACGAGTAAACGAAAGAGGACCACCCGCTTAAATGCTTGGTTTGCATGAGCATTTAACGCGTTGCAGGAACGCAACGGAACAAATGCTTAGATACTATATCATAAAAGTAATAAAATTGCAAGCCTTTTTTACCTGAAATTATTATAATTTGCATCTAACAGCGCCAATCTTGAAATACTTTTCCACTCAAATTCAAGGTCGGAAAGTTTAAGTAGTGTTTGAGAGAAAAGTTCCGGGCTCAGATTACTTTGCTGCCCAGCGGCAAGCCTTGCGTTAATTACTGTGCTGTCATCTCGAACGGACACTGAATATTTGTCTATTAGCGGTTTTATATCAACTTCTTTAAATACTTTTCTTCTGCCCTGCTTGCCTCGTTTTAGCGCCATTATGCTATCTTGAGAAAGTACTTTTTTTATTTTTTCGGCTGCTTCTTCATTATTCTTAAAGTCATATTTAAAAACATAATCCGAAAAAGCAATTTCGCTGCAATCCCTGAAATCATCGTATACATCAACAATTCTTATACCGAAAGGTAGAACTGCGTTAAGTTTCTTTTTAATATCTTCATTGGAAATATCGCCCACAATCCTGATTTCAAGGCTTTCGCACATACTCTCAACTCCTAGCGGAAGCGGAAGTGAAAAGCTCATATAAGGATGAGGATTAAAGCCCTCAGTATACCACAGAGGTATCTGTGCTCTTGTCAGGGCGCGTGACATGCATCTGTTTATATCAAGATGACTTATATATTTACATCTATCAGTTTTAGAAAATAACAGTCTAACCTCGCGCATCACAATGACCTCCGTTAAGCATGTTAGCGCCGCAACCAGCGCATTTTATGCGGCAGTGTGGAGTGGTTTTATTTTCATGCGCTTTTTTGTTCTCGTTTTCAAGAAATTTCTTTGAAACACCGTAATCAAGATGATCCCACGGCAAAATTTCTGAGAATTCTCTCCGCCTTTGTGTGTAGAAATACGGATCTATTCCATTCTTTTCAAATGCTTTCATCCAAGCGTCAAAGTTGAAGCGGTCATCCCACGAATCAAATTTGCATCCTAATTTAAAAGCATCATAAAGAACATTGCATAAACGTCTGTCGCCCCTAGCAAGAACACCCTCAAGAAGAGAAGTTGGGGTCTCGTGATATGACACCTTTACTTTCTTGCTTGGGATCGATTCAAGCAGGTGTTTTTGCTTAGCCTGAAGGCTTTTCATGTTGTCTTCTGGTTCCCACTGAAACGGTGTAAAAGGCTTTGGAATAAAAGACGCGCAACTAACAGAAACCTGAACGCCTGTCCCCTTCCGGCGGTTTGGATTTTTGTAAAATGTGTGCACTACTTCCATAGCAAGGTTTGCAATACCTTCAATATCTTCCATTGTTTCCGTTGGAAGACCCATCATAAAATAGAGTTTTACGGAAGTCCAGCCATTGTCAAACGCCTTAAGGCACGTGGAAAGCACCTCTTCCTCAGTAACGTTCTTGTTAATTACATCTCTAAGGCGCTGAGTGCCAGCCTCAGGGGCAAAAGTAAGACCGCTTTTTCTGACTTTATTAAGCTTATCAACAAGCTCGTCCGAAAAATTATCAACACGTAATGACGGAAGAGAAAGATTAATTTTATCTTTAACAGTCCAGTCAATAAGGGAACTCAACATCTCATTAACGCAGCTGTGGTCCGAAGTTGAGAGTGAGCACAGTGAAAGTTCGTCATAGCCAGTGGATTTTATAAGAGCCTTTGCTTGTTTGTTTATCGTTTCAACACTTTTTTCCCTTATAGGTCTGTAAGTAAAACCAGCCTGACAAAAACGACAGCCGCGTATACATCCACGGAATATCTCTTCTACCGCTCTGTCATGAACAATATTAATAAATGGCACAACAAAACTATCAGGATAAAAACATTTGTTCATATCTGAAACAACTGCTTTTTTTACTTTTTCAGGTGCACCGTAAAGAGGCTTAAGCTCATTTAACGTTCCATCATCGTTATAACTATCCTGATAAAAAGACGGCACGTAAACTCCGCGTATGTCTTTTGCTTTCAAAAGGAACTCATGTTTTGTAGCTCCTTTTTTCTTGCATTCTTTTAAAAGATCAAGCACTTGCATTGTGCTCTCTTCTCCGTCACCGAGAAAAACAATATCAACAAAATCAGCTATTGGTTCCGGATTGCAGGCACAAGGCCCACCGCAAGCAATAATCGGCGTCAATGAAGTTCTGTCGTTTGATTTAAGCTCAATACCGGCAAGATCCATCATGTTAAGCATATTAGTATAACAAAGCTCATACATGAGTGTAAAACCGATCATGTCAAAATTTTTTATATCATCTTCACTTTCAAGGGCAAAAAGCTTTATCCCATGTTGCCTCATCTGTTCTTCCATATCAGAATCCGGCGCAAAAACGCGTTCACACCATGCATCTTCTCTGCTGTTAACAAGGGAATAAAGTATTTTCATGCCTAGATGGCTCATTCCGATTTCATAAAGATCTGGAAAACAGAAGGCATAGCGCAAATCAACTTTTTCAGGATCTTTCATAACGCTATTAAGCTCTCCGCCACAGTATCTAGCTGGTTTTTGAACAAATTGAAGAATTTTTTCAATATCTTTTCTCATAACGACCTCATGTTAAAAATAATTAAGTAAAGGCAAACAAGCAACAATGAAAACACTGAATAGTATATTAACCTGTCTCTTATACACATCTGACGCTG
>URIN01000061.1 GCA_900547915.1 uncultured Clostridium sp.
GTCTCGTGGGCTCGGAGATGTGTATAAGAGACAGGTATATAATAATATTGATATTGAAAAGCAATGACGGAGAGAAGTAACTGATATGTCTTTTTTCAGAGAGCACGTTTTTTGGTGAAATACGTGTATTAAGAACTCAGTGAAATGCACTCCTGAGCTTTCCGGAGGAAATTTAGTATTCCGGAACGGTTTGCCCCGTTAAACGCAAGGCTGTATTTAAGCAGTCAAGTATAAAGAAGAGTGGAACCGCAGTTTTTATTGCCTCTGTCATTTGACAGGGGCATTTTTATTTTGACATTATGTATAAGTTAACAGATAAGTACGTTCAGTAATTAACGGGTGATTTTATGTTTGACGAATTCAGAGAATCAGTTAAAAGTTTTATGGAGCATGACCCCGCCGCAAAAAGCCCTTTTGAAATAATTTTTCTATATCCCGGCTTTAAGGCATTAAGAAGTCATAGAAAAGCACACTGGTTCTTTAAGCATAATATGCCGTTTATAGCACGCTTCATCAGTCAAAGAAGCGCTCATGCAACCGGAATTGAAATACATCCGGGAGCAACAATTGGCAGGCGTGTTTGTATTGACCACGGTCATGGAGTGGTAATAGGAGAAACGGCTGAAGTAGGGGACGACGTAATGATTTATCAAGGAGTAACCCTTGGCGGTACAGGTAAAGACGTCGGAAAAAGACATCCTACAGTTGAAAACGGCGTTATGATAGGCGCCGGCGCAAAAGTACTTGGCCCCATAACTATCGGCAGAAACGCCAAGGTGGCGGCAGGAGCAGTTGTGGTAAAGGATGTTGAGCCAAATTGTACTGTTGTTGGTGTGCCCGGAGAGGTCGTAAGAATTGACGGTGAACGCGTTGATGATCTTGACCAAATCCATATTCCAGATCCTGTTATGACGGCAATAAAAGAAAATAAAAGAAAAATTGAAGAACTTGAAAACGAAATTAAAACTCTTGAGGAGGCAGTAAAATGAAGATTTATAACACAATGACCAGACAGAAAGAAGAATTTGTTCCTGTTGATAAAAATGAAGTCAAAATCTATGCCTGCGGCCCGACTGTATACAATTACATCCATATTGGAAATGCTCGTCCGCTGTGTGTTTTTGATGTGTTGAGGCGTTACCTTGAATATAGAGGGTACAATGTAAAATTCGTGCAGAATTTTACAGATATTGATGATAAGATAATTAAAAGAGCAAATGAAGAGGGAGTTTCTTATGAAGAAATTTCTGAAAAGTATATAAAGGAATTCTGGACTGACGCAGATGGTCTGAACTTCAAACATGCTACTGTTCATCCGAAAGCCACTGAAAATATCGATGAGATCATCGATATAATCAAGACACTAGTTGAGAAGGGATACGCTTATGAGGCGGGCGGTGATGTATACTTCCGCACACTGAAATTCAATGAGTATGGCAAGCTTTCTCATCAGCCGATCGAAGATCTTGAAAGTGGTGCCAGAATTGCCATTGGTGAAGTTAAGGAAGATCCTCTTGATTTTGCGCTTTGGAAAGGTGCTAAGACGGGTGAACCATATTGGGATTCGCCGTGGGGCAAGGGAAGACCTGGTTGGCATATTGAGTGCTCTGCAATGAACAGAAAATATCTCGGCAACACTATCGATATTCACTGCGGCGGTAAAGACCTTGTATTTCCTCATCATGAAAATGAAATTGCGCAGAGTGAATGTGCTAACGGATGCACATTTTCCAAATACTGGATGCACAACGGTTATATTAATGTAGATAATGTAAAGATGAGTAAATCTCTCGGCAATTTTAAGACTGTACGTGAGATCGCTGATTACTGCGGTTATGAAGTGATTAGATATTTTCTCATCAGTTCTCATTACCGTTCACCAATTAATTATAGTCTTGATATTATAGAGCAGTGCAAGAGCGCTCTTGAAAGACTTTACACATGCCGCGACAGCCTTGATTTTACTATGAAGAGTGCCTTAGATGGGGCAGGGGAGAACGATGAAGAGCTTATAAAGCTGTTTGAAAGCCGCAAAAATGAATTTATCACTGCTATGGATGATGATCTTAATACTGCTGACGGTATTGCTGCTTTGTTCGAACTCACTAAGGACATTAATACGAATCTTATTTCAAAGCCGGTATCAAAATCCGTTTGTGAGAAAGCGGCTCAGATCTTTGATGAGATATGTGATGTTCTGGGTCTCCTTTATAACAGAAAGAGCAATGACCTCAGTGATGAGATAGAACAACTTATTGAAAAGCGTCAGGAAGCTCGTAAAAATAAGGACTGGGCAACTGCTGACAAAATTAGAGATGACCTTAAAGCAAGGGGAATAATCCTTAAAGATACACCTCAGGGAGTAACGTGGACAAAAGAATAAAAAAATAAAGCTCCGGACATCCGGAGCTTTATTTTATAGGAATTATTTATGCTCATCAGCAAGTTTTTCTTCAAGAATTGATGTGCAGTGAGGGCACCGTGTTGCATTAATGTTAATATCGCTCATACAGTACGGACATTTCTTTGTAAGTGGTGCAGCGTCTTCTTCTTTTTTCTTACCAATAGCAATAATTTTGTTTATAAATTTTAGCAGACAGAAAAGCACGAAAGCCATTATTATAAAATTCACAAACGCTGAAACAAAAGATGATAAAAATCCGAGTAATTCCTGAGTAGTATATGTGGCTGCGCCGGTGATAAATTTTAATAGCGGATTTATAAGATTATCAGTAAGCGAGTTAACAACGCCGGTGAAAGCTCCGCCAATGATGATACCGACTGCCATATCAAACATATTGCCTTTCAATGCAAATTGTTTGAATTCCTCAAAAAACTTTTTCATATTCTTCTCCTTTATATTTCCAATAAAAATTTAAGGCTGCCTGAACTAACAGACAGCCTTTTTAAATTACTTGATCATATCCTTCATTGAATATAATCCGTTATTCTTGCCAGCCATGAAAACGGCTGCATTTACAGCTCCTACGGCAAAAATTTCTTTGCTCCTTGCGGAATGAGAAAGAGTAATAATTTCGTCTCTTCCTGCGAATATAATTTCGTGTTCTCCAACGATTGTACCTCCTCTTACTGAGTGGATACCGATTTCGTTTTTACTGCGTTTTTCTCGTTTGCAGTGACGGTCATATTCGTATTTTACAGGTTCGTCAATCTCTTCACATATAGCATCTGCAAGCATTAAAGCTGTTCCGCTGGGTGCGTCAATTTTCTGGTTATGGTGTTTTTCAACGATCTCTATATCAAAATCGCGGCCTAACACTTCTGTTGCTTTTTTAGCAAGATTTGCAAGCAGGTTTATGCCCATACTCATATTGTATGTGAAGAATATTGCGCTGTTTTTTGCTGCATTTTCAATCTGCTTTTTTTGCTTGTCATCATATCCGGTGGTTGCTATTACAACAGGGATACTTTTTTCCGCTGAATAGGAAAGCATTGAATCAAGCAGGGCAGGATTTGAGAAATCTATAATTACGTCTGCTTTTTCTTTTATTTCTCCAAATGTAGGATATACGGGGAAATTTTTGCTTTCTGTGTTTATGTCAACACCAGCAACTATCTCGCAGTCGTCTCTGCCGCTGACTACGCTTTGAATCACATGACCCATCTTGCCGTTAGCACCGCACAAAATTATTTTTGTCATTTTAAAAGTCCTTTGCAATTAATTACTTTATAAGATTGTATTCTTTCATAACTTCTTTGAGCATAGCTTTATTTTCTTCAGTCATATCAATGAGAGGAAGTCTGCAGTGACCAGCTTTATAACCCAAAAGATTTACTGCTTCCTTAACAGGAATCGGGTTTACATCGCAGAAAAGAGCTTTTGCAAGCTTCATATACTTATCCATCATAGCCTTTGAACCTGCTTTATCGCCGCTGAGATACTTAGCAACGATATCGTGAGTTTCTTTAGGGCAAACGTTTGAAAGTACACTGATAACGCCAAGGCCGCCTCTTTCAAGAACGTCATAAATCTGATCGTCATTACCGCTCCAAATGTTAAGTTCATCTCCGCAGAGCTCATGAACTTTTGCAATCTGATCAAGATTTCCGCTTGCTTCCTTAATGCCGTTAATTCTTGGCATTTTAGCAAGCTCAGCTGCAGTCTCAGGAAGAATATTTACGCCTGTTCTAGACGGAACATTATAAAGAATAATCGGCTTGTCAGTAGCATCATGTATAGCTTTATAATGTGCTACAAGACCTCTCTGGCTTGTTTTGTTATAATATGGTGTAACAAGAAGCAACGCGTCCGCTCCGTCATTACATGCTTCTGTGCTGAGTTCAATTGCACTCTTTGTTGAGTTAGATCCCGTACCTGCGATAACAACGCATCTGCCGTGAACATAGTCAACACACCATTTAATGCATTCAGAGTGTTCGTCAACTTCAAGAGTGGAGCTTTCACCTGTAGTACCGCATACTACAATGGCATCTGTTCCATTTTCTATCTGCCAGTCTATAAATCTTCCGAATTCTTCGTAATTTACAGTGCCGTCTTCATTCATCGGTGTGATAATTGCAACTGCCGCACCTGTAAAGATAGGTTCTTTCATAATATAAGCACTCTCCTTGCTGTAATTATTATAGTTAACTAATTAGTCCATATATCCTTCTGCACAAAGAAGCTCTGCAAGAAGCACTGCACCGCCTGCTGCTCCGCGGAGCGTGTTGTGTGAAAGACAGACAAACTTATACTGATACTGTGTATCTTCTCTAAGTCTGCCGATAGAAATAGCCATACCGTTCTCAAGCATTCTTTCTGACTTGATCTGTGGTCTGTTGTCCTCTTCAAAATAGTGGAGGAATTGTTTAGGTGCTGAGGGAAGTTCAAGCTCCTGAGCACGGCCTTTAAAGTTCTTCCAGATCTCTTTCATTTCGTCCATTGAGGGCTTTTTCTCAAAGTTTACGAATACTGCACCGAGATGACCGTTTGAAACTGGTACACGGATGCACTGCGCTGTGAAATTAGGTTTATCTGCAAGCTTGATTTCATCGCCTTCAATATGTCCCCAAAGTTTAAGAGGTTCTTTTTCGCTCTTTTCTTCTTCGCCGCCAATATAAGGAATAACATTATCTATCATTTCCGGCCAAGTTTCAAAAGTTTTACCTGCGCCGCTGATAGCCTGATAAGTGCATACGAGCACATCTTTAACACCAAACTTCTCATGAAGAGGGAAGAGGGCAGGAACATAGGACTGAAGTGAGCAGTTTGATTTAACTGCAACAAAACCGTGCTTTGTTCCAAGACGTTTTCTCTGAGAAGGAATGATGTTGATATGTTCTGCATTGAGCTCAGGTACTACCATAGGTACGTCTGGTGTAAAGCGGTGCGCGCTATTGTTGGATACAACAGGGCATTCATGCTTTGCATATTCTTCTTCAAGCTTTTTAATCTCGTCTTTTTTCATATCTACGGCGCAGAATACGAAATCAACTTCATCTGTAATTTTATCAATATCTGCAGTAGCGTCACGAACTATCATATCTTTGACGCTCTCGGGAATATCTGTATCCATACACCATTTTTTGCCAACAGCGTCTTCATATCTTTTACCTGCTGACCTTGATGATGCTGCAAGGCTTGTGATGTTGAACCACGGGTGATCAGCAAGAAGCGTAATGAAACGCTGACCTACCATACCCGTTGCGCCTACTACGCCTACATTGTATTTCTTTGCCATAATGATTCTCCTATCTTGCTAAAAATAAATCTTGTAAAAATATATACAATAGAATATAATATTAGACGGCATTTGCCGTATCTTTATGATATAATATCACTTATTATATATATATGTCAAACAAAAATTACGGAGACTTTATGAAAACTTCAGACTTTTATTATGATTTGCCCGAAAACTTAATTGCTCAGACACCTATAGAGCCAAGGAACGCTTCTCGTCTTATGGTCCTTCATAAGAGAGATGGTTCACTTGAGCACCGTATTTTCAAGGATTTAACTGAGTATCTTAATCCTGGTGATTGTCTTGTTATCAACGACACACGAGTAATACCTGCAAGAATTTACGGAGTTAAAGAAGAAACGGGAGCTGTTGTAGAATTTCTTCTTCTTTCTCAAAAAGAAAATGATGTTTGGGAGTGCTTGTGCAAACCCGGGAAAAGAGCCAAGATAGGAACAAAGTTTTCTTTCGGTGAGGGCAAGTTGATTGGAGAGATTATTGATATAGACGGTAATGAGGGAAGCAGATTTGTAAAATTCACCTGTGACGGAAGTATTTATGCCGTTCTTGATGAGATAGGCTCAATGCCGTTGCCCCCATACATAAAGGAAAAGCTTAAAGATAAAGAGCGTTATCAGACTGTTTACAGTAAAGAACTTGGTTCGGCTGCTGCCCCTACTGCTGGACTTCACTTTACTCCTGAGATGCTTGATGAAATTAAAGCAAAAGGTATTAAAATTGCTGAGATAACGCTTCACGTTGGTCTAGGAACATTCAGACCTGTTAAAGTAGATGATGTTACAAAACATAAAATGCATACAGAGCATTATATAATGCCGCAGGAGGCTGCTGACATCATTAATGAAACAAAGAAAAACGGCAAAAGAGTCATAGCAGTAGGTACAACTTCTTGCAGAACTATTGAATCTGTAGCGGCAAAAAACGGATGCATATGTGCTGATGAAGATGACACGTCTATCTTTATATATCCCGGTTTTGAATTTAAATGTATGGACGCACTTATTACTAATTTCCATCTTCCCGAAAGTACTCTCATTATGCTTGTATCGGCTTTTGCGGGATATGACAATATTATGAATGCTTATAACACTGCCGTTAAAGAGAAATACAGATTTTTCAGCTTCGGCGATGCTATGTTTATTGAGGACTGATTATGAAATTTACCGTAATTAAAAAAGAAGGCGAAGCAAGACGCGGAGTATTTGAAACTGTTCACGGCACCGTGCAGACACCGGCATTTATGAATGTTGCAACTGTTGCGGCTATAAAGGGCGGACTTGCAGCAAATGATCTTGAAGATATAGGTACACAGGTTATGCTCTGCAATACGTATCATTTGCATGTTCGTCCCGGCGAAGATGTTGTTTATGATATGGGTGGTCTTCATAAGTTCACGACTTGGAATAAGCCTATTTTAACTGACAGCGGCGGTTTTCAGGTATTTTCACTTGCTAAACTCAATAAAATTAAAGAAGAGGGCGTTACTTTTCGCTCTCATATTGATGGCAGAAAAATATTTATGGGACCAGAAGAGTCTATGCAAATTCAAAGCCGTCTTGCTTCTACAATAGCAATGGCATTTGATGAGTGTGTAGAAAATCCGGCGTCATATGATTACGCAAAAGCTTCTTGCGCAAGAACTTTAAGATGGCTGGAACGCTGCAAAGCTGAAATGGACAGGCTAAATTCACTTCCTGAAACAATTAATAAAGATCAGCTTCTTTTTGGAATTAATCAAGGCTGCACCTATGATGATCTGCGCGTTGAACACATGAAAGAAATAGCAAAAATGGATCTTGACGGTTATGCAATCGGCGGTCTTGCAGTTGGTGAACCGAAAGAAGTTATGTATCTGTCTCTTATACACATCTGACGCTGCCGACGAATAGCCTTGTGTA
>URIN01000062.1 GCA_900547915.1 uncultured Clostridium sp.
TACACAAGGCTATTCGTCGGCAGCGTCAGATGTGTATAAGAGACAGGGATATATTTTTATGAGACTAGATAAATATTTAAAGGTTTCAAGAATAATAAAGCGCCGCACCGTTGCCAATGAGGCGTGTGACGCAGGCAAAATAGAAGTCAACGGCAAAGTTCAGCGTGCGTCATACGATGTGAAAGCGGGCGATAAGATAACTGTTAATATGGGAGCGGTGCCCAAAAGTTATGAAGTTTTGGAAGTAAGTGAACACGCTCTCAAAGAAGATGCCGCAAAAATGTATAAACAGCTTTAATTAATTCATTTTTACTCTTTTTCTTTCATATATTTTAACGGTGATATATATGGAAGATAAATTTGTTAAAAAGCCGCACAGCCTTCATCTTGAAAACAGGTGCGGGCTCAAACTTACCGGAGTTACCGATATAGGAGCGTTTGATGAGGAAAGCGTTACCGCTTATACTGATTACGGCTGCCTGAGCGTCAGCGGGTCAAACTTGCATGTAGAGGAACTTAATGTATCAAACGGAATACTTGAAATAAGCGGAGAGGTTACTGCTCTTATTTACAGCAGCAAAACTTCAAAGGAAAAAAATATTATAAAGAGGCTGTTCGGTGCTTGATTATGCTGTTCAGTTCCTTATATGCGGATTTTTGATGGGAACGATATATGATTTTTTTCGTTTTCTGCGCTTGGTTTTTGTAAAAAAAGCGGCAGTTTTTCTTCTTGATTTTGTATTTTTTGTAGTTTACGCGGCAATTTTTTTCATTCTTTTACTTGGTTACAATAATGGTACTGTAAGGGCGTTATACTTTACAGCATATTTTCTCGGCACCATTTTGTATGTCTTTACAGTGTTCAGGCTTACTAAGCGCCCGCAAAGCTGGGCTGCCGGAAATATAAGGAAATTATTGAAAAAATTTATTAATTGTATAAAAAAACTATTGCAATTAGTAAAGCGCCTGTATTATAATGTGGTTGTGTTAAGCAAAAAGCCTTTACTTAAAAGGCGTAAATCAAAAGGTAAAAAATCGGGTGTAAAGAATGAAAAAATTGATAAACCTGTTAAACAATAATAAAAAATTGCGCCTTTGTGTAATTGCCGTGGTACTTGTCGTTATGTTCTTTTGCTGCTCCGGCTTTATTGTATCCCAGGCGGCTGATATAAACAGGCTTAAAAATCAGGAAGCTGCATATAATCAGCAGCTCAGTGAGCAGGAGAAAGATAATCAGGAACTCGAGGAGATACTTGATTCAGATGACCGTGATTCCTATATAGAGCAGAAAGCGCGCGAAAAGGGTTACGTTAAGTCCGGGGAAATCGTTTTTTACGATATTTCCGGTTCCGATAACTGATAAGCTCAGATAATATGTCTTAATTAAAGCCGGGAAATCTCTCGGCTTGTTTTTTGATTATTGTAAGGAGAATTTATGAGGGAAGTTTCATCACAGGAGATAACAAAAACCGTTAAAGAACTTGTTATAAAGGCAAACAAGATTTTGCCGCAGGATCTTGTGGACTGTATTTCATGCAGTTCAAAGGCCGAACAGAATGAAACGGCAAAATCTGTTCTTTGTGACCTGCAGGCAAATATTGATGCGGCAAGCGAACTCGATATTCCCGTGTGTCAGGATACGGGTATGGCAGTAATATTCGCCGAAGTAGGGCAGGATGTCCATATTTCCGGGGAAAACTTTGAGGATGCCGTCAACCGTGGTGTGGCAGAGGGCTATACAGATGGACTTTTGAGAAAGTCCGTTGTGCGTGACCCGTTTGCAGACCGTGTCAATACAAACGATAATACTCCCGCGGTTATACATACACGTATAGTGCCGGGCGATAAGATAAAAATAACTGCCGCACCCAAAGGTTTCGGCAGTGAAAATATGAGCGCGCTCAAAATGTTTACGCCGAGCGCCAAAAAGGAAGATATAGTAGGCTTTGTAGTTGATACAGTTAAAAAAGCAGGTTCAAATCCCTGTCCGCCGGTTGTTGTTGGTATTGGAATAGGCGGGGATTTTGAATATAGTGCCCTGCTTGCAAAAAAAGCGCTTTGCCGCAGTGTTTCATTAAGAAACGAAAATCAGTTTTATGCCGATATGGAAAAAGAGATACTTGAAAAACTCAATATGCTCAATATCGGTCCGCAGGGTTTCGGAGGCAAAACAACGGCTCTTGCTGTTAATATTGAAACATATCCCACCCATATCGCAGGGCTTCCTGTTGCCGTAAATATCGGCTGCCATGTAACACGCCACGCTTCTAAAGAAATTTAACGAAAAGGATTTATTATGTATCTTTATATGGTTGCCCCGTGCCTTTTTGGCCTTGAGGGTCTTGTTGCTGATGATCTTAAATTCCTCGGCGCTCAGAATGTTTCCGCAGAAAACGGCAGGGTCTTTTTTGAGGGCGATGATAATATGCTTGCCCGTGCAAACATATGCTGCCGCTTTGCGGAGAGAATTTTAATAGTTATGGACAGGTTCAGGGCAACATCGTTTACTGAGCTTTTTGACGCTGTGAAACTTATCAATTGGAGCGATTTTATAGGCGCTCAGGACGCTTTCCCCGTAAAAGGGCACTGCGTTTCCTCGGCACTTCATTCCGTTCCGGACTGTCAGCGCATAATCAAAAAAGCAGTTGCGGACAGCCTTGCCGAGGATTACGGAGTATCCTGGCTTGAGGAAAGCGGCGCTGTTCATCAGATACAGTTTTCTATAATCAAAGATGACGCTGTTATTATGCTCGATACCTCGGGAGTTGGTCTGCATAAGCGCGGCTACCGCCCGCAGGCAAACGAGGCGCCTATACGTGAAACTCTTGCCGCCGCGATGTGTTCCCTTTCAAAACTTCGCCATTATCATACGTTGTATGACCCGTTCTGCGGCAGCGGCACTATTCTTGTTGAGGGTGCTATGCTGGCAAATAATATTGCTCCTGGTATAAACAGAGAGTTTGCCGCTCAGAAGTGGGGACTTTTTGACTCCAAAATATGGGAAGACGAGCGCGAACGAGCGAAAAGCCTTGTTAAAAAGGATACTGATTTTATTGCTTTCGGCAGCGATATATCACCTGAAAGCAAGAAACTTTCTGCTCATAACGCAAAAAATGCGGGCGTTTATAATTTTATAAGGCTTGAAACAAAGGACGTAAAGGATTTTACACCGTCAAGCGAAAAAGGTACACTTGTAACAAATCCGCCATACGGTGAAAGAATGCTTGATATTGCCACCGCTGAAAAGATTTATAAAGTCATGGGCGGCAAATTTGAACGCCGTCCCGGTTGGAGTTATGGGATAATCTCCCCCGATGAGGAATTTGAAAAATTCTTTGGCAGAAAAGCGGATAAAAGGCGCAAGCTTTATAATGGCATGATAAAGTGTCAGTATTATATGTATTTCAAATAATAATTCAAACGCGTTGCCGGCAAAAATATGCCTTCAACGCGTTTGTTTTTTTACATTTTTTCTTGACTGCGCTGTTTTCGGTATGTAGAATATAAAAAAGGTCAGAATGCGGTGCGTTTCTGATTCTATGGGTGAAAATAGGAGGTGAGCAGCTTTATGCTGCTTAAGGACGCTAAAATAGGGGATGTATGCATTGTTGAGCATATCAATCTTCCGTTTCAGATGGAACGCAGGCTTGAGGCTCTCGGAATGACAAAAGAAACCCCCGTTTCGGTCGTAAACCGCAAGGGCAAAGGGATACTTATAATAAAACTTAGAGGAACCCGTTTTGCCCTCGGATATAATATTACAAAAAATATAGAAGTGAGGCGGTCTGCATGAGCGCTGAAATGACTATCGGATTTATAGGAAATCCGAATTGCGGCAAAACAACGCTGTTTAATGCCTATACCGGTGCCAATCTCAAAGTGGCAAACTGGCCGGGTGTTACCGTTGAAAAAGTCGAGGGAGCTATTAAATCCCATAATATGGACATTCGTCTTGTTGATCTTCCCGGTACATACAGCCTTACTTCATATACTATGGAAGAGACTGTTTCACGTAACTTTATACTGAGCGGAGATGTGGACGTTATCATAAACGTGGCGGATGCCTCCGCACTTGAAAGAAGTCTCTATCTCACTCTTCAGCTTCTTGAACTCGGCAAACCGGTTATTCTTGCTCTCAATATGATGGATATAGTTGAGAAGCGCGGTATGGAAATAGACCTGCACCGACTTCCGGAAATGTTGGGAATTCCCGTTGTGCCTGTCTGTGCAAGAAAGCGCCGTGGGCTTGATGTGCTTTTGCACGCGGCAGTTCATCATAAAGGCGCAACAAAGCCGGATTGCCTTATACATAATCATAAATCATCAACAAATCACGTTCATAACCACCATTCCGAATTCGCAATGGTATATTCGGATAATATCGAGGATAAGATCGATTGTATTATTCCGGAACTGCAAAAGTGCTATCCCAATCTTGTGAATTACAGGTGGCATGCAATAAAATTACTTGAAAAAGATAAGGAGATAACTGAAAAGTATCCCGTTGATTTGCCTGATGTAATAGACCGCAGTTATGAGTCGGATATAATAAATCAGAAATACGATTTCATAAGCGAGATAATCGATGAGGTGCTTATTCATAAACAGCGCCAGGATATGTTTACCGAAAGGGTAGACAAGGTGCTCACCAGCAAAATCTGGGGCATACCCGTTTTCCTCGGTATTATGGCAGTTGTGTTTTTCCTTACGTTTACCGTCGGCGATTTTATAAAAGGTTATTTTGAACTCGGAATAGATTTTATTTCAAACGCCGCAACCTCAGGACTTGCCGCAATAAACGCAGATGCGTGGGTAACTTCTCTCGTGGTGGACGGAATAATAGCAGGTGTCGGAACTATCATAACATTCCTGCCTAATATACTTATTCTTTTCCTGTGCCTTGCTTTGCTTGAGGATAGTGGCTATATGTCGCGTGTTGCCTATGTAATGGAAGGCGTTATGAGCAAACTCGGTCTTTCAGGTAAGGCGTTTATACCTATGCTTCTCGGATTTGGCTGTACGGTGCCTGCTATAATGGCGTCCCGAGCGCTTGAAAATAAGCGGGATCGTTATAAAGTAATGCTGGTAACGCCGTTTATGAGCTGCAACGCAAGGCTTACCATTTATATATTGTTTGCAGAGATGTTTTTCGGCGATAATGCCATGATAGTTGCTTATTCAATGTATCTGATAGGCATTGTTGTTGCAATAATAGTTTCCGCAGTTATACATTTGATAGACAGAAAGAAAAGTGAAAATTATCTTATTATAGAACTTCCCGAATACAAAATGCCTGATGCCAGAACAGTCGGCATATATGTGTGGGAAAAAGTAAAGGATTACCTCGGTAAAGCAGGTTCTACCATATTTATAGCCACCATAGTAATATGGCTGCTTCTCAATTTCGGTCCGTCAGGATTTACTCAGGATATGTCAGATAGTTTCGGGGCATGGATAGGCAAATGGCTCGTTCCTGTTTTCGCCCCTATAGGTCTCGGCTTCTGGCAGATAGCGGTTGCTCTTATTGCGGGAATATCCGCAAAGGAAGTGGTCGTTTCAAGCTGCGCCGTTCTTTTCGGTATAGTAAACGCCAGCTCGGATGCAGGCATGGCTGCGTTTTCGTCAGCGCTTCAGGGTATAGGCTTCGGTGAACTAAACGCATTTTGCCTCATGGTGTTCTGCCTGCTTTATATTCCTTGCGCCGCGGCGCTTGCAACTATCCGCAAGGAATCAAACAGCTGGGCATGGATGGGCTTTACAGCGCTTTTTCAGCTTGTTGTTGCTTGGGTGGTAACTTTCATCGTTTATCAGGTGGGACTGCTCATAATTTAAGTTATATAAGTTATAATAAAAAGCCGTTCGCTTTTAAGTGAACGGCTTTTTTGTTTATTTTTTACATTTTACATTTAAGAAATACATCAAAACTGCAATCCCTGCAATTAGCAGCACAATGAATATTATTGCAATCCAAAGAAGATACATTTCGGAAAGTTTTCCTGCCTCAACAAAATATTCAGCACAGCATAATCCCGCAAGCATAACGGCGCAGAAAAGTGTAAATGCTCCTGTTGAACGGCATAACTTCTTTTCGTCATACTTTGCTTTTTCTTCCTCTTTTGCGGTGTTGTATCCTGCTATGAGCATTGCTCCGTGACCGCTCAGCAGTATTGCCGAAAGCACGATGAATACAGCACACAGCGCTCCTGTTATTATAACTCCTAACATTTTAATCCTCCTTAGGTTTCATTGCGTTGTAGGATGTCATAGCAGCTTCGTCACTTATATTGCAGCCGAGATCCCATATGGGTATTGTCTTGAATATTTTGTCAAGCACTTCCATCAGCTTTTCCATTCTCTGTGCGCCGAGCCTTCTTACCGTTTGAGCGAAAATGTTATATATAGCTTTTGAGGTCTCTGCTTTTTTTATATGGTTTTCCTCGCTTCTTTCAATAAAACATATTCCTGCTAACGGCACTATTTCGGGCGATGAGTAGTCGTATTTTCCGCTCCATGGAGTTCCGCAGGCGTAAACTTTTCCGTCTATTATCCTTATGGCAGGCTTGTCATCATTTATCATGTGCGCGCGGTCGCCGAAATGTTTCAGCCACAGTGATGTGTGTGTTGATTTTCCGGTTCCGCTGTCAGCCGAAAAAGCGTACGCAATGCCGTCCACCGATATGCAGGATGAGTGAAGCAGTATCCCGTCATAGTTTATAAGCTCCGTGTAGAAATCCTGCCCTGTCAGCATGTATTCCCAATCGTCACTGTTGAGTTCAGGGTGCTCTTTTTTTGCCGCCTCAACACGTTCGGGAGTTACATCTATAACAATGTCAACATTCTTTTCGTCTTGGTTTGCAGAAAGATAGGGCTGAGCCTGTTTTCCGGTTCTGCCGCTCATGTTTTTTATATCAACTTTAAGTCCTGCTATGTCGCATATTGCCATTTATCAAACCTCTTGAGTTCTGAGTTAGTTTAATTTAACTTTGTTACTAGTATAGAATATTTACACGTCTTAGTCAAGGGCGGCTCAGACTCTTCGCATACCTCAGGTCCAGCTTTTATCACCGTGGATAAGTGCCTTTATTTTCTTAGAAATTCCTGTTCTTGAATTGTTGACATAGAGCTTTATTGGATATATAATAAAACAAATGTTCGAAAAAAGAAAGAGGCGTGATTTGTGGAACGAGCAATACTTCATATAGACTGTAATAAATTTTACGCTTCCGTGGAGTGTCTGCACCGCCCTGAAATACGCAACAAACCGGTTGCTGTCGGCGGCAAAACAGAAGAGCGGCGCGGCATAGTTCTCACCAAAAACGAAATAGCCGCGCGTTTCGGTGTCTCAACGGGTGAGCCGCTCTGGCAGGCAAGGCAGAAATGCCCGGATCTTGTTGTTGTGCCGCCGGATTTTCCGCTTTATATGCGCTTTTCAAAAATGGCGCGCAATATTTACAGGGATTATTCACGGCAGATAGAGCCTTTCGGGCTTGATGAAAACTGGGTGGATATAACAGGTTCGTGCAAAAGTCCCGCCGCAACAGCTCAGGAGATACGCCGCCGCGTAAAGTATGAACTCGGCATAACAGTCAGCATAG
>URIN01000063.1 GCA_900547915.1 uncultured Clostridium sp.
TAATAAAATCAGTCAGTAAATATTAAAAGGCGGTAAATTTTTGCCGCCTTTTTTGTTTTATCTATTTACTTTATTTTTAAAATATATTAATATAATAATTAACGGAAATACGAAAAATAACGGAGGTTGATTATGAGCGCTGTATATAAAAGGATACTCCTTAAATTGTCCGGCGAGGTGCTTGCCGGTTCTAAATCAACGGGTATTGACAATGATACTGTTGTAACGATCTGCAAATCCATAAAAGCTGTTGCAGATCTTGGCGTAGAGGTTGCAATAGTAGTCGGCGGAGGAAATTTCTGGAGAGGCAGATCAAGTGACGGAATGGACAGAGCAAGGGCAGATCATATCGGTATGCTCGCAACGGCAATGAATTCTCTCGCTCTTTGTGATGCGTTGGAACAGCTCGGTGCTGATGTTCGTGTGCAGACCGCTATTGAGATGAGACAGATAGCAGAGCCTTATATCAGAAATCGTGCTATACGCCATCTCGAAAAGGGCAGAATAGTTATATTCGGTTGCGGCACAGGCTCACCGTTCTTCTCAACGGATACTGCTGCTGCATTAAGAAGTGTAGAAATGAATGCTGACGCGCTTCTGAAAGCAACAAATGTTGACGGCGTATTTGATATGGATCCTAATAAATATCCTGACGCTGTAAAATATGATTCAGTAACATTCAAAGAGGTAATTAACAGAGATCTCAAAGTTATGGATTCAACGGCATTTTCACTTTGCAAAGATAACGATATGACAATTATTGTTTTCAACCTGGATAACCCAAATAATCTTGTGGATGTTGTTTCAGGCAAAAATATCGGCACAACTGTTACCAACTGATAATAGGTCAAAAGAAAGGTGAACATATTATGGAAACTGTATTCAATAAAACAAATGAAAAAATGAATAAGTGCCTTGATGCTCTTGAAAGAGATTATAAGGCAGTTCGCGCGGGCAGAGCAAATCCCGCAGTTCTTGACAGAGTTACCGTTGATTATTACGGAACTGCAACACCCATAAATCAGGTTGCCGCTATCAGCGTTCCTGAACCGAGAATGCTTATGATTCAGCCGTGGGATGCTTCCATTATCAAAGAGATAGAAAAAGCAATCAACACTTCAGAGATAGGCATCAATCCTAATAATGACGGCAAGGTTATCCGCCTTGTATTCCCTCCGCTTACCGAGGAACGCCGTAAGGATCTTGTTAAGGATATCTCAAAACGCGGCGAAGAAGCAAAGGTAGCTATCAGAAATATCCGCCGTGATGCTATGGACGATATTAAAAAGCTCAAGAAAAACAATGAGATCACAGAGGATGATCTCAAAGACGGAGAAAAGAAACTTCAGGACATCACTGATGATTTCGTTAAACAGGTAGAAGAGATGGAAAAGAAGAAGGAAAAGGAGATTCTTTCTATCTAACCAAATCCGCTTTCGGGCGGCAGATTGCAGTTAAGGCGGGGAACTCTCTCCGCCGTTCTGCGTTTTTTTGATGAATTATTCAACCCGCATGCTTCACGGCTGGGTATCTGCTTTGCGCAAATGGTTTTCAGAAGGCGCAAGGCGAAAGGCAGAGTGATCTAAATGGCTATCTTTACCAAAAATAATACACAATCCACTGAGTTTTCCGTTTTGCCGCATCATCTCGGCATTATTATGGACGGTAACGGCAGATGGGCTAAAAAAAGAGCCCTTCCGCGTACTGCCGGTCATAAAGTAGGTGCGGATGTGTTTAAAAAAATATCCAAAGAATGCGGAAGACTAGGAATTGATGAAGTTACCTTTTATGCCTTCTCTACAGAAAACTGGAAACGCCCTAAAGAGGAAGTAGAAACCCTTATGCGCCTCTTTTATGATTATCTTATTGAGGCAAAGAATGATCTTCAGTCAAGCGGAAATATGAGGATCAGATTTGTAGGTGAAAAAGAGGGAATGCATCCTAAGCTTCTTGAACTTATGGAAGAGGCAGAAAAGGAAACATCTTCAAGAACGGGCACTGTAATTAATCTTGCAATTAATTACGGAGGCAGGCAGGAAATCGTGTCGGCCGTAAATAAACTTATTGCTCAGGGTAAAACAAGTATTAGTGAGGATGATATCAGTTCCAATCTCTATACCTCTCCCGATTGTGATCTTATTATCCGCCCAAGCGGCGAGCAGCGCCTTTCAAATTTCCTGCTTTGGCAGTCGGCATACAGTGAATTCTGGTATAGTGATGTGCTTTGGCCCGATTTTACAGAGAAAGACCTGCACATGGCTCTTGCCGATTTTGAAAAAAGAAACCGCAGATTCGGAGGCTGATTATGAAACAAAGAGTAATTACTGCAATAGTTTTATTGCTTGTTCTGGCGCTTGTTGTATGGCAGATCAATACACCGCTTTTCGTGCTCGTAATAGCATTTCTCAGTGCAGTTGCCGCAAATGAGATTATGCGCTGCGCCAAAATATCAAATAAATTTATACTTGTGTTCGGCACTGCCGTGGCGGCAGTATTCCCGCTTTTTGCAAGTCCAAAAGTTCTGGAACCTGTTGTTTCGGCGGATGTGTGGGGTCCAGTGATTTCCGCAGTGCCGTCTATCGTATATATAATAGCAGTCGGAATTATAATGTGCCTTGCAATGCTAAAAGGCTATGCGCACACAAAGTTTGAAGATGTTGCAATTGCATTTTTCGGAAGCGTCTGCGTGCCGTTTGCTTTTTCTGTTTTTCTAAGGCTTCGTGATATGTTCATAAATGAGCAGTTCGGAATCTACCTCATCTTTTTCGCGCTTATATGTGCTCTCGGCACCGATGTCGGCGCTCAGCTCGGCGGAATGGCTTTCGGCAAACATAAAATGAGCCCCAATATCAGTCCTAAGAAAACCATCGAGGGCGCCGCCTGCGGCATTGTTACTTCAATAGTGCTTAATGCCGTGGCATTTATGCTTTATAATCGTTTTGCCGATGCCACACTTGACGCGGTTGGAGCAACAATAATCTTAGTGTGCTGTGTTCCCGTTTCATTTATGGGTATGATGGGCGATCTTACAGCATCCGTACTAAAACGTAATTTCGGTGTTAAGGATTTCGGAAAGATCTTCCCGGGTCACGGCGGAGTTATGGATAGGTTTGATTCCGTTTTATTTACACTTCTTCTTACATATGTTATGGCGCTCGTTGCATTTTGCTGAGCGCGGAAAGGCAGTCTGAAATATGAAAACTCTTTCAATCCTTGGCTCAACTGGTTCAATAGGAACTCAGTCACTTGATGTCTGCCGTATGCATTCTTACAGCGTCAAGTGTTTGACGGCTAATACTGATGTTGAAAAAATGGAAGAGCAGATACGAGAGTTCAAACCTGAACTCGTCTGCATGATGAATGAGGACGCAGCTCATGAACTTAAAACCAGAGTTGCGGATACTGATGTTAAGGTAACCTGCGGCATGCAGGGCCTTATCGAGTGTGCCACATATCCCGGCGCAGATACCGTTCTCAATTCAGTGGTAGGAATGATAGGACTTATGCCTACTCTTGAAGCGATTAAGGCTAAAAAAACAATTGCCCTTGCAAATAAGGAAACACTTGTGGCAGGAGGCAGTCTTGTAACGAGTCTTGCAAAGGAAAACGGTGTTTCAATTCTCCCTGTAGACAGCGAACATTCCGCCATTTTTCAGGCACTTCAGGGAAGTCCGTCAAAAGATGCTGTTAAAAAAATAATACTTACAGCTTCAGGCGGCCCGTTCTTTGGCAGAACTCTTAGCGAACTTGAAAACGTTACTCCGCAGGACGCTTTAAAGCATCCCAACTGGAATATGGGGGCTAAAATTACCATAGATTCGGCTACCATGATGAATAAAGGCCTTGAGTTTATCGAGGCAAAATGGCTGTTTGATATGCCGAATGACGCTATTGATATAGTCGTTCACCGTGAATCTGTAGTTCACTCAGCTATTGTTTATAAAGACAATTCTGTTATAGCTCAGCTTGGCGTGCCGGATATGAGAATTCCTATTCAGTACGCTCTGACTTATCCTCAGCGTGAAGAAAGCCCGGTTAAGGAGCTTTCTCTTGCCGATTACGGAAAGCTCACTTTCTTTGAGCCGGACTATAAAACGTTCAAGTGTATAGATGTCTGCAAAAAAGCCATTGAAATGGGCGGACTTCACCCGGCAGCCGCAAACGGCGCAAATGAGGAAAGTGTAAAGCTTTTCTTAAACGGAAAAATTAAATTCACAGATATTGCATATCTTAATGAGGAGGCAATGCTCAACGCGTCTGAAAAATCAGATTTCACGCTGAGTGATGTCCTTGAAGCGGACAGAATTGCCCGCGAATTTGTAATTAATAATTATCAGTGAGGCGGTTGAGTGAGTTTGAGTTCAGTTTGGAACACCGTTTATCCCATAATCATAGCGATACTGTTTTTTGAACTTGTCATCATAATTCACGAAGCGGGGCATTTCGGCGCCGCAAGGCTTATGAAGATAAAAGTCAACGAATTTTCAGTAGGTATGGGTCCGAAAATATTTTCGTTCACAAAAGGGCAGACGAAATATTCGCTCAGGTGGATACTTTTCGGAGGTTACTGCGCTATGGAGGGCGAGGATGAGGATTCTGACGATAGCGGTTCGTTCTCTAAAAAAAGTGTTGGTGCTCGTATGTTTGTTGTTGCGGCAGGCGCGATAATGAATCTTATACTCGGATTTCTTATCGTTGTCTGTATCGTTTCAAGCGGAGATCTGATAGGAACCACCACCGTTGCAAAGTTTGACGATAACGCAGTCAGTGCCGCAAGCGGTCTTCAGGCAGGCGATACTATAAAAAGCATAGACGGCATGCGTGTGTTTACACCAACGGATGTTGAAACAGGTCTAAGCCGTTCACCTGACGGCAATGTTCAGATGGTTGTTGAAAGAGACGGAAAAGCAGTCTCTCTTGATGTTAAATTCGATATGCAGGAATACGAGGGCACGCAGTATATCAGTATGGATTTCTGGTTGCTTGGCAAAGATAAAACAGTCGGAGGTGTCCTTGAAAGCAGCTGCGGAATGTTCGTTTCATATATGCGTATGATTTTTCTTTCAGTTGCCGACCTGCTTTCAGGCAGATACGGATTATCTGATCTCAGCGGACCTGTGGGTGCCGTTTCAGTCGTTTCTACAGCCGTAAAAACAAGCTTTACGTCAATGCTTCGCATTATGGCATTGCTTACTATCAATATAGGTCTTTTCAATCTTTTCCCGATTCCTGCGCTGGACGGCTGGCGCTTCTTTATGCTGATAGGAGAGGGGATTTTCAAAAAGAAACTTCCCGCTAAATGGGAATATGTTATAAATGCCGTGGGTCTTGTGCTGCTGCTCGGACTTATGGTGGTAGTAACATTTTCAGATGTTACAAAACTCTTTTAATAATATAAATTGCGCCGTCTATACGGCAGTGAGCGCGCCCCGAAAAGGGGCAGCGCCGAAAGGCAGGGTTCTTTATGATAAACCGCAGAAAATCAAAAAAAATAAAGCTTAAGGATACATATATCGGCGGTGATTCGCCCATACTTGTTCAGTCAATGCTCAATATCCCCGCGGCTGATATCGAAGGCTCGGTAAATCAGGCAAAGGAACTTGCGGCAGCAGGCTGTCAGGTCATACGCTTCGCTATTCCCAACGAGGAAGCACTTAATCTTATAGAGCCTATCAAAAAGGCTGTTGATGTTCCTCTTGTTGCGGACATTCATTTTGATTATAAACTTGCTATTGGCGCCGCTGAAAGAGGTATAGATAAGATAAGAATAAATCCTGGTAATATCGGTGATGAAGCAAGAGTAAAAGCCGTTGCGGATATATGCAGGCAAAAGCAGATACCAATCAGAATAGGCGTAAACAGCGGCTCACTTGAAAAACATATACTTGAAAAGTACGGCGCTCCTACACCTCAGGCAATGGTTGAATCGGCGCTTTATCACGCATCTCTGCTTGAAAAATTTGATTTTGACGATATCGTTATCTCCATAAAATCTTCAGATGTAAATACTATGATAGCCGCTTATGAACTTGCCGCTGAGCAGTGCAATTATCCGCTTCATCTCGGCGTTACCGAAGCGGGTACGGAGCGTATGGGCATAATTAAGTCAGCAATAGGCATCGGTTCTCTGCTGACACGCGGAATAGGCGATACAATCAGAGTAAGCCTTTCGGATACTCCCGTAAAAGAAGTATTTGCCGCATTTGATATATTAAAAGCAATAGGTCTTAAAAAGGATTGCCCGTATCTTATTTCCTGCCCCACCTGCGGCAGAACAAAAATAGACCTTATAGGTCTTGCAAAACAGGTAGAGGAAAGACTTCGCGACTGCAAAAAGCCTATCAAAGTTGCAGTAATGGGCTGTATTGTAAACGGTCCCGGAGAAGCGCGTGAAGCCGATATCGGAATTGCGGGCGGAGACGGCTGCGGCCTTATTTTCAAAAAGGGCGAGATACTCAGAAAAGTGCCCGAAAACCAACTTTTGGATGAATTGATGAAAGAGATAGATAAATTATAATGAATTTATTTCAGGATTATTTTTCGGATTATGTTGATAATTTTCAGCTTTCCTCACTCGGAAACGGAGTTATTAAACGTTTTGCCATAAAACGCAAAGAGAGGGAACTTACTATCGTGCTCTCTTTGGACGAACTGGTTGATTATTCCGTTTTTAAATCGGCGGAGGAAAGCATAAAAGAAAATATGGCGCTCAAAAAGGTTTTTATCAGACCTCGCTATGTGAGCGGTATTTTTGAGCCATCTTATCTTCCGAGCATAGTGGAATTCGTAAAGAAAAACAATCCCGCCGCAAACGGATTTTTTGACGGAGCAGACGCGGATCTTAATGACAGTGTGCTCACTGTTAATCTCAAAAAAGGCGGCAGGGAGATACTTATCGCCCAGAAAGTGCACGAAGAACTTGAAAGTGTTATATTTGACCTTTTCGGTCTTGATCTCAAAATCGAACTGGTGGAAATTGAAAATTACGACATAGAAAAAGAAGTTAAAAAAGCATATGAAAAACTGCGTGCCGATAAAGAGCAGGAAAAGATAGAGCAGGAGAAAAATGTTCAGCACAAACTGCTTGGTGACATTCCCGTTTATATCGACACAAAGAAAAATATATACGGCAAAAATATCAAAGAAAAGCCAAAGAACATAGCCGACATCAATATTGATGACGGCGTTGTTACCGTCTGGGGGGACCTGCTCAAGTATGAGGTGAAGGAAACCAGAAGAGGCGGCAACAAGATATTTACTTTTAATATCACGGATTATACTTCATCGGTAACCTGCAAGATGTTTGATTCAAACAATGTTATCGATTCAATTGTAAACCGCCTTTCACAGGCAAAAACTATAATGGTAACAGGCCGTTATCAGCCTGATAAATATACAAACGAATATATGATTTCGCCTGACGGCATCGCCTCGGTTATGAAGGCTGAAAAAGAGGATAATGCCCCAGAGAAAAGAGTGGAACTTCACCTTCATACTTCTCTTTCCGCAATGGACGGTATCTCTTCTCCCACATCGCTTGTAAAGAGAGCGGCAAAGTGGGGACATAAGGCAATAGC
>URIN01000064.1 GCA_900547915.1 uncultured Clostridium sp.
TCGTCGGCAGCGTCAGATGTGTATAAGAGACAGATAATAGAGAGGTGATAAAATGCCTATCAGAATAGACGAAGAACTGCCCGCAAAACAGAGCTTAGAGCTTGAAAATGTATTTGTTATGAACAACAGGCGAGCGGATACCCAGGATATACGACCGCTGGATATAATTATACTTAATTTAATGCCGACAAAGATCGTTACTGAAACGCAGCTTCTCAGACTGTTATCAAATTCTCCGCTTCAAATAAATGTAGAGCTATTACAGGCTTCAACTCACGTTTCAAAGAACACTCCGATGGAGCACATGTTGAAGTTTTACAAAACATTTGACGAGGTAAAGCAAAACAGATATGACGGAATGATAATTACAGGTGCACCGCTTGCGCATCTGAAATTTGAAAATGTTGATTTTTGGGATGAGCTTTGCGAAATTTTTGAATGGACAAAGACAAACGTTTACTCAACTATGTATCTTTGTTGGGGTGCATTTGCGGCACTTTATTATAAATACGGTATAGAGCCTAAAACATTGCCAGAAAAAAGATTTGGTGTTTACCCACACTTTAGTCTTGATGTTACACACCCGCTTATGAGAGGTATGGACGATGTTTTCTATGTGCCGCATTCACGAGAGTGGGAACTGAGCACATCTGACATTGCAAAAGTAAAGGATCTTCAAATAATATCTTACAGTGAAGAGGCTGGTGTTCATATTATTTCTGATATGGACTGCCGCAATTTCTTTATAACAGGTCACAGCGAATACGACAGAGATACACTTGCCAAGGAATATTTTAGAGATCTTGATAAAGGTCTTCCTATAAAGAAGCCTGTAAACTATTTTCCTAACGATGATATTAAACTTGTTCCTAAAATGAACTGGAAAAGTGCGGGCAATCTTATTTTTTCAAACTGGCTCAATTACTTTGTATATCAAAAAACACCTTACGATCTTAATAATCTATAATGAAAAAGACGGGTGATACCCGTCTTTTTTTTACATTCATTCTGAAATGCCGGAATTAAATTTGTTTTTTGCACCTTATTGACGGATGTTTATTTTCGTGTTATAATTAGTTTATAAATAGTTTAGAATTTGTCGTAATTTGTAATCTGAGGTGTTAAAAATGAAATATGCACTTGTAACCGGGGCAACCAGTGGTCTGGGTAACGAAGTTGCAAAAGCTCTTTCAAAAAACGGTTGGTTTGTTTTTGCGTGCGGCAGAAATCAAGGAGCTCTTGATGAATTCGGTAGCGAATATGAGTATCCAATAAAAATGGATGTAACAGACCAAAAAAGCATTGACGAAGCATATGAGGCTGTTTCGTCTAAAGCTGATCATCTTGACGCAATAATTAACTTCTCGGGAGTGCAGGAAATGGCATCGCTCATAGAAGGCGATGTTGAGGTTATTGAAAATGTGCTTAGAGTAAACCTGATGGGCATGGTGAGGGTTAACAAAACTTTCTTCCCGCTTGTACTTAAATGTCACGGAAGAATAGTAAACTGTTCCTCAGAATGCGGCTGGATGACGCCGCAGCCTTTTAATGGCCCATACACGCTTTCGAAATACGCTGTGGAAGCATACAACGATTCTCTTAGGCGTGAGCTTATGTTTTTGGATATTCCGGTAATCAAGATTCAGCCGGGTTCATTTAAAACAGCTATGCATGACAAAACCGCAAAATCATTTGACAAATTGATTGAAAACACAAAATATTACAAAGATGTTCTTTCTACAATGAAAGCAGCAATGACCCTTGAATTAAAATACGCAAATGACCCTAAATACCTTGTAAACGCTGTTATAAAAGCAGTTTCCGCACCACATCCAAAGCAGAAATACAGGGTAAAGAACTCTAAAATGCTTGAGTTTGTGGAAACACTTCATCCTGTAGTAGTAGATTCAATGTATAAGAGCATTATGAAATCAAAGCAAGTTTCTTCTGCGATGAAAAAATTTGCTAACTAACATTATATTTTAATAACTTAGCTACAAAAAAAGACCCGGCATGTATTAAGCACGCCGGGTTTATTTTTTCTACTTTAGCATAATGCGTAGTTTTTTTAAAATATCCTTTTCTTTTCTTGATATTTGGACCTGCGAAACTCCAAGTTTCTGCGCCGTTTCACTCTGAGTTTTTCCATTAAAATATCGTGAATTAATAATAAAGCGCTCATCAGACGAAAGCTTGGCCATAACCTGGGAAAGAGAAATCCTGTCAAATATTTCCTCCCTGTTATCAAAAGGAACGTCAAGATTTTCGCTTCCGTCCTCGCCGAACGAATTTAGGGAAAGCATAGGGTTGATGACATTTAATATCTCAGCAGTTTCGTCTAAATCACAGCCTAACATATCGGAAAGTTCACTTACGGTAGGCTCACGCAGTTCTTTTTTTGCAAATTTTTCCCTGAGCATCTGCGCTTTTACAGATTTTTCCTTAAGCGCACGGCTGACCTTAATTGCGCCGCCGTCTCTGAATATACGCCTTATTTCGCCCATTATTACCGGAACGGCATAAGTGGAAAATTTAAAACCTTTGCTTTCATCAAAATTATCAACAGCTTTTATCAGACCAATGCACCCTGTTTGGAACAGATCCTCATAATCCACTCCCCTGCCTGTAAAACGCTTTGCGATAGAATGAACGAGACCTATATTATCCTCAATCATCTTATCACGATTTTCTTTTACCATTTACTTTTTCCCTCTATGTTTTTCACAAGAGTTACACTTGTACCGGAACCTAATTTTGAGCGCACTGTTACCTTATCGCAGAAACTTTCCATAACGGTAAAGCCAAGGCCTGCGCGCTCTCCCTCTCCGGTTGTGAAAAGAGGAGTCATTGCCTGCTCTATATTTTCAATTCCGCAACCCTTGTCCCGAATTATAATTTTGACAGCTGAACCTGAAATTTTGCCTGTTATGTAAATTTTGCCCCATCTGTCCTTATACCCATGAACGATACAGTTTGTAACAGCTTCCGAAACGGCTGTTTTCAAATCGGCAAGTTCCTCAAGGGTTGGATCAAGAGGCGCTACAAACGCCGAAACGACAACACGGGTAAAACCCTCATTTACGCTTTTACTACTTACGGTCATCCTGAATTCATTCTCCATATTAATTTCCATAACCTTTCTGCCCAACAAAACTGTTTATGAATATCTGTGTGAAATCGTGGGCAGATAAACACACAGAAAACACTTAACCCTAAAATTATATTCCACATAGTTTTAGAGCAACTTTAAATGTGTTATAACAATATTTAATCTTCTTTTTTCTGATTTATAATAGCAATTCTGCCAAGCCCCGCAAGTTCCATGATTTTTTTTGTTTGCGGAGTTACATTTCTGATTTCAACACTGCCATGATGATTTTGCATTAGCCTAAATCTGCCCATAACAAGACCTATTCCGCTTGAATCCATAAAAGATACATTTTTGAAATCAAGTATAAGATGATTAGGCTTTTTAAAGCTGACGGCGGTATCAATCTCGTCCCGTATCTTAGCAGCACTGTGGTGATCGAGTTCTCCAATAAGATAAGCAATCATTAAATTTCCGCTTGATTCAATTGTTACATTCATATTTTTCACTCCAAAAAAAATATCCGCTTCAGTAAATATACCAAAGCGGATATAAATAATTTAGCGAAATATGAAATTAAATCAAATCTTTTCTGACATCTCTTGCAAGAAAGAATGAACCACACACAAGAGTGAACATATTTTCCTTTTTTGCAAGTTCAAGTGCTTTGTGAGGGTCTTTTTCAAAAGAAACACAGTTGCAATATCTGCCTGCGATCTCTGCAAGGTTTTCAGCTGCAAGAGTGCGCGTATTTGACGTTTCTGTAGTTATTATTTTTCTGCACCGCGGTGCGATGATTTTCAAATATGAATCGCAGTCCTTATCAGCCATCATGGCAATTACAGCGGTAATATTTTCAAACGGCAGACTGCAGGCAAGAGCATGCGCTCCGTTTTCATTATGAGCTCCGTCAAGCATAATATTTCCGAATTGTTCCTGCCTTGCAGGCAAAACAGGATATTCAAGTTTAGTGCACTGACTAAGATAAGCCATACACTCTTTGGCAACTGCAAGGTTATTTTTTTTGAAATCATTTTGCTGCTTTATTTTAATAAGCCTGCTGTCTGTCTGCTTACAGCGTTCCTCAAAAACCTCCTCGCAATGAGGGTTTGGATATAACACACACACCGTGTTTTTCTTTATAATTCCTGCTTTCTGAACAGCTATTTCCTTAACTGTATTTCCCAGGAAAGCCGTATGATCCATTGAAACGGAAGTAATAACGGCTATTTCCGGATGCGAGAACGCATTAGTAGCATCAAGCGCGCCTCCCATACCGCACTCAACCACGGCATAATCAACATTTTCATCGGCGAAATATCTGAACATAATCGCCGTAAGAAGTTCAAACTCAGTTACAGGTTCTTTATAATATTGCTCAACATAATAAGCAAATTTATCTTTTGGGATAAAGCTGCCGTCAAGCTGTATTTGTTCTCTGTAATCGGTTACCCAAGGCGAAGTGAAAAGACCTGTTTTAAGTCCGCAGGAAATCAAGCCGTTTGAAATAAGATTTGCTACGGTGCCTTTTCCGTTTGTGCCGGCAACATGAATTATCTTAATTTTCTCCTGTGGGTCGCCCATTTTTGCAAGAAGTGACTTTATGCTTGAAAGCCCCGGCTTAACGCCGAGGCTTTGTTTTGTCTGCATTATCTCAATTGCTGTCTGATAATCCATAAAATCACTTTCCGAGAGAATCGAGAGAAGCTTTTATTGAGGTGATCTTTTCTTCAAGTTTTGCGGCATCCTCACGATTCTTATTTACAACATTTTCAGGGGCTTTATTGACGAAGCCGGGATTTGAAATCTTTTTATTAATGAAATCAAGCTTATCCCGGGCGGCTGCAAGATCCTTTTCAAGGCGTTTCCTTTCAGCCTCAAAGTCAACAAGTTCTCCCATAGGAATATATATTTTTGCGCTCTCTGTTACGATAGTAACTACGTTGCCGAGATTATCAAATGATTCTGCAACCGTTACATCGCCCGCATATGCGAGACGCTTGATAAACTCAGCACCGTAATTGAACGTGTCAGTATCCTGAGTTTCAACATAAACAGCCGCTTTTCTGCTGGGCGGGATATTCATTTCCGCTCTGCGGTTTCTGATTGCCCTTACGGCAGCCATTATCTTTTCAACATGCTCTTCCTCAGCGGCAAAATTGAGCGCATCATCATACTCTACCCACTTTGAGATCATAATGGACTCAGTATCGTGAGGAATTGCCTGATATATTTCCTCCGTAATAAACGGCATAAATGGATGAAGAAGCTTTAAGATGTCGGTCAATACATATACAAGTACAGCTTTTGCCGTATCTGCGCCATCACCGCTCTGAAGTCTTATCTTGGAAATTTCTATATACCAATCGCAGAATACATCCCAGATAAAGTCATAAAGTTTCTGAATGGCAACGCCGAGTTCAAACTTTTCAAGATTTGCGGTAACATCCTTGGCAAGAGTGTTTACCTTTGAAATTATCCATTTATCCTCAAGAGCAAGTTCTTTGGGAAGTCCCTCAAACTTATAATCATCACCGAGATACATAAGAACAAATCTTGCGGCATTCCAAAGCTTATTTGCGAAATTGCGTGAAGCTTTAACTTTATCATCTGAAAAACGCATATCATTTCCGGGTGAATTACCTGTTGCAAGAGTAAATCTGAGTGCGTCCGCACCATATTCAGCAATAACCTCGAGCGGATCAATACCGTTGCCGAGTGATTTACTCATCTTTCTGCCCTGAGCATCACGAACAAGGCCGTGGATAAGAACCGTATCAAACGGAACTTTACCTGTGTGCTCAACGGCTGAGAATATCATTCTTGCAACCCAGAAGAAAATTATATCATAACCCGTTACAAGCGTATTTGTTGGATAGAAATATTCGAGTTCAGGAGTCTTGTCCGGCCAGCCGAGTGTGCTAAACGGCCAAAGAGCCGAGCTGAACCACGTATCGAGTGTATCGGGATCCTGCTCAACATGAGTGCTGCCGCACTTGGGGCACTTCTTAACATCTTCCTTGGAAACAATTACCTCGCCACAGTCCTGGCAGTAATAAGCAGGTATTCTGTGACCCCACCAAAGCTGACGTGAGATACACCAATCTTTGATATTTTCCATCCAGTGATAATATATCTTGCTGAATCTTTCAGGAACGAACTTTACTTCGCCATTTTTAACGACATCGATTGCCGGCTTTGCAAGGGGTTCCATTTTTACGAACCACTGCTTTGAAAGGCGCGGTTCAATAGTTGAATGGCAACGGTAGCAGGTACCTACATTATGGCTGTAATCCTCAATTTTGATAAGAGCGCCCTCTGCTTCAAGATCTTTTACTATCTCCTTGCGGCACTCGTATCTGTCCATACCGCTGTACTTGCCCCAGCCCTCGGCAATATGACCGTCATCAGTCATAACATCTATTATTTCAAGGTTATGGCGAAGACCTACTTCGTAGTCGTTGGGGTCGTGAGCAGGAGTAATTTTAACAACGCCCGTACCGAATTCAATATCAACATAATCATCAGCTACAACGGGTATCTCTCTGTGAACAATTGGCAGTATAAGAGTCTTGCCGATAATATCCTTATATCTCTCATCATTCGGGTTTACTGCAACAGCAGTATCACCGAGCATTGTTTCAGGTCTTGTTGTGGCAAGTTCAACATAACCGCTTCCGTCCTTGAAAGGATAGCGCAGATGCCAGAAATGACCTGCCTGATCTTCATACTCAACTTCCGCATCAGAAATAGTTGTGCGGCAGTGAGGGCACCAGTTTACCATTCTTTTGCCCTGATAGATAAGACCTTTATTATAAAGATTTACGAATACCTCTTTTACGGCTTTTGAGCACCCCTCGTCCATTGTGAAACGTTCTCTGTCCCAATCGCATGAAGAGCCCATTTTTTTAAGCTGCTCTATAATTCTTGAGCCGTACTGATCTTTCCATGCCCATGCGCGTTTGAGGAATTCGTCTCTGCCGATTTCTTCTTTAGTTACGCCTTCCTTACGCATAGCTTCAACAATCTTTGCCTCTGTTGCAATAGACGCATGGTCTGTGCCCGGGAGCCATAAAGCATCATAGCCCTGCATTCTGCGCCAACGGATAAGTATATCCTGAAGAGTGTTGTCAAGCGCATGACCCATATGAAGCTGACCCGTGATATTCGGGGGCGGGATAACAATTGTATATGGCTTTTTCGTTTTATCAACCTCTGCATGGAAGTATTTGTTATCGCACCAGAATTTATAGGTGCGATCTTCAACTTCAGCAGGGTTATACTGCTTTGCAAGTTCTTTTGACATAAAATCAACTCCTGTGCGGCATTGCCGCTTGTTTTTTTAATCTTAACAACAAAAAAGC
>URIN01000065.1 GCA_900547915.1 uncultured Clostridium sp.
GGGCTCGGAGATGTGTATAAGAGACAGGACCCATACCGATGCCGTTGATTGCAGAAGTTGTAACGGCAAGCGTGGGACACATTCCAAGCATAAGCACAAAGGTGGGATTTTCCGTTATGATTCCGTTTTTAAGCCTTTCAACAATAGGATTCATACATTAACCCTCCTTTAAAACATTGCCGTACACTGCAAGAGCACTGTTTACGGCTTCTGTTACGGCATTGGTTGTAACGGTGGCGCCGCTGATAGCATCTATCTGATTTCCGGTTGCTCCCCCGCCCTTAACATATTCAATGGAAGTAGCGTCCTTGCCTGTGAACTGTGAAACGAACTCATCCTCAGTACAACGAGCGCCCAGGCCAGCGGTTTCACTGTTTGAAAGCACGGAAAAGCCTGTTACGGTATTTGTTTTACTATCTATGCCGACAGCAACAGAGATGTCACCGCCGTATCCGTTCGGAGAAACAGCTGCAACAACATAGCCTATTCTTTCTCCGTTTGCGTCATTCGCATAAAGTATATCGCTTACAGTGCAACCGGTAAGGCCGGCACTGTCTATTGCCGCCTGACCGCCCTCAAGAAGAGCATCCAGATCCTGCGGCGTTTCAAACTCAGCGTTTGGGAAAACAGTTTCATAAGCCTCAAGCCTTGCGGTCTCCTCCGCCTTGGCTATGG
The DNA here is from genome assembly GCA_900547915.1 of uncultured Clostridium sp. Classification (GTDB taxonomy): domain Bacteria; phylum Bacillota; class Clostridia; order Oscillospirales; family Acutalibacteraceae; genus Eubacterium_R. The sequence goes on from URIN01000065.1 coordinate 676, forward strand.
GCTCTTTTGTTATTTCATTTACCGCTGAAAGCGCGAGCCCTGCAACAAGGGTTATTACAAGCAGGGCAACGCAGTTTTTAAGGAACGAAGATTTTGACTTTGCCACAGCTTATGCCCCCTTCTTTTCTTTTTTCTTAACGCCGAACGCTTTAGGAACGGTAATTTTTTCAATAATAGGAACAAACAGGTTGCTGATAATGATTGCGTATGAAACGCCCTCTGCACTTGAACCGAGAATACGGAACACTGCAGTCAGGAAGCCTATCAGCACGGCGTAAATAACCTGCCCCCACTTCGTGATCGGGCTTGTTGTGTAATCGGTTGCCATAAAGAACGCACCTGCCATAAGTCCGCCTGTAAGTAATTCACCAAGCATAAACTGCCACGTGGGCATACCTGTTTTTGCAAGGGTAAATACAAATATAAACAGCGCTGTTGAAAGTATGTATACAGCGGGAATTCTGATTGAAATTACTTTTCTGATAAGCAGATAAGCCGCACCGATAAGAATAGCGGCAACTGATACCTCGCCGATACAGCCCGTCTTAAATCCAAGGAATGCGTCAAGCAAATCAACGCTTCCGCCTGATTTAAGCACTGCAAGCGGAGTTGCGGATGACACGCCGTCCACTGAAAAATCAGTCATTCGTGAAGCGAATGAGATAAGCAGGAAACAACGAGCCGCAAGCGCGGGGTTCATTATATTCTGGCCAATTCCGCCGAAAAGCATTTTAACTATTACAATAGCGAACACGCCACCGACAGCGGGCACCCACCACGCAATATTCGGAGGCATATTCAGTGCCAGGATCAGTCCTGTAACTACTGCGCTGAAATCAAAAACAGTTATGGGCTTTTTGACTATGAGTTCAAACACCGCCTCTGAAATAACACAGCTGAGTACGGAAGAAATTATTACGAAAAGAGCGTTTATGCCGAAATGCCATACACCGAAAGCGAGTGTTGGCACAAGAGCGATACACACATCTATCATAATTTTTCTTGTTGAACTTTTATCCCTTATATGCGGGGAAACGGAAACATTATACATATCAGTTTTTCCCTCCCTATGCTTTGGCTTTTGCTTTTGCGGCTCTAATTTCCGCCTTTGCAAGCTTGAAAGACTGCGTGAGCGGTCTCTTTGCGGGGCACACATATGTGCAGCAGCCACATTCTATACATTCAAGACCCCCGATAGCTTCGAAACGTTCAAAATCAAGCGCTTTTACAGCATGGGCCATTAACTGAGGCACAAGGTTTTCGGGGCACACGCCGACACACCTGCCGCATCTGATACAGGCTGTTGTTTTCATAGCCTCAACATCATCTTCGGTTAGGGCAAGTACGGACGAAAATGTTTTTGTTACGGGATAATCAAGTCCCTGAAGCGCAATGCCCATCATAGGGCCGCCTGAAATTATTTTTTTTGTATTATCTTTTAAACCACCGCATTTTTCAACCACAAAAGAAGCAGGGGTTCCCAACAAAACATCTGCATTACACGGGGCATTCATTCCATCACCCGTTAGTGTAACTATCCTGTGGATGAGCGGTTTACTTTCACACAGAGCCTCATAAATAGCGAATGCAGTTGCAACATTGAGAACTACAACACCGGCATCTGCGGGAAGCATATGTGAATTTATCTTTCTGCCTGTAACACTTGCTATAAGTCTGCGCTCACCGCCCTGAGGATATTTTGTTTTAAGGGACATTACGCTTATTTTATCAAGGTTTTTGCACTGTTCCTTAAACGCCTCAATTGCGGCAGGCTTATTATCCTCTATTGCAACAACAACCTTTGCGTTTTTAAACAGACGAAGCGCAAGTGAAGCGCCCATAATTATATTGCCTGCTTTTTCCAGCATAAGGCGATAATCAGAGGTTAAATACGGTTCACACTCAGCACCGTTGAGTATAAGATAATCGATATTATCGGCATTTTTAGGCGTTAACTTCACTCCTGTTGGGAAGCCCGCGCCGCCCATACCTACAATACCGGCCTCTGTGATAGCTGCAGCAATTTCCTCGGGTGTAAGATCGTTCGGGTCTTTTACGCTGCCGTATCCCTCTTCACACTCATCCTCAAAATCGTTTTCAATAACTATACATTTTGAGATGCTGCCGTTTGGATTCTGCCTGTCCTCCAAAGCTTTCACCTTACCGGACACAGAAGAATAAACGGGGCTTGATATGAAAGATGCTGCCTTTGCTAACAATGTGCCTCTTCGCACCCTGTCTCCGATTTTAACAACCGGAACGGCAGGCGCGCCGATATGCTGGCTTGTGGGAAAAACCATAAGCGGCGCTGATTCTATTTTTACTGTTTCTTTGTTTTCGGAAAACTTTTTACCCTCAAAAGGGTGAATTCCGGATTTGAAAGGAACCTTTTTCATAGCTGACACTCCTTTCTCCCATTCTAACATAAAATAATTCCCTTTTCAACAAAGTTTTGACCTGACATCTATGAGCTGATAGCATTTAATCAATTGTTCACAATTAATGTTTGCAACACGGCAAAAATGTAAAAAAACGCATAAAAGCATTTGTGCCTTTATGCGTCTCAAGTATATATTTTATTTTAATCCGCCGACTTTGCCGTGGTACTTTGAGCACTCGTTGTGCTTTGAGATGTATCTGACTGCGATTCCTGTGAAGATGCGGTAGTTATTTCAGAAAGAGGTGTATAAGTGCCTTTATCAGGATCATATTTCAGAATAGTATTACCGTCATAACTGATAAGATAATGACCGACAATATCAAAATCAAGTGATCCGTCTTCGTTTTCAATCTCATTTCCAATTCTCACTTCAACATAATAGCCGTCATGAGTACCGTCCTCAACCTTTACACCGCTGTTATTATAGCCGGCAAAATTATAATCGCTCCACTCACCCGGAAGGCCGAGTTCGGCAGTTGAATAACTTTTAATAAGGTCAACAGCCTCTGCCTTTTTAATTACTGCATCATCAGTTGTTATCTCATTCGGTTTATCAGAACAACCCGCGAAAACGAATGAGAGCATCAAAAAAAGTGCCGCAACGGCAGTTAATATTCTTTTGCTCCTCATTTTACACCTCTGATTTTCATTAATAACTCAATTATATATTTATAATCCTGCCTCGTCAAGCAGTTTATCAATTTCACTTTCGCCCAACACTGTGATTCCGCTTTTTAGAAGAAGATCAGCTGTAATTCCGTTTCCCGTTGTAAGCGTTCCGGAAAAAGTGCCATCATATATAACACCTTTGCCGCAAGACGGACTGCGTTCTTTTAAAACAGCATACTGTGCGCCGCATTCCTCTGCTACATAAAGCGTTTTCCTTGCACCTTTCAGATATTCAGCAGTAAAATCCTTACCGTCCTTTGAAATTGCTTTGCCGTTTATAATCTCATTCGGCATTCTTGGTATTTTAAGCCCGCCGAAACATTCAGGGCAAACCGCTACGATATCAAAATCTTTCTGCAAATCTATAACAGCGTCATTTTTATTATTGCCGCCGTTGTATTTACAGTTCTCGCCGAGCAGGCAGGCGGAAACAATAAGCTTTGGCTTCTTGCCGAGAGCATATCTCTCCACAAAGACCCCAACGCCGTCCTCTACATTTGAGAGAGTAATATACTTTGCTTTTTCCTTACATATTTGAGCTGCATTCTCCATTGCAGTTCCGAAGCCTGCAAACTCAAGCATACCAAGATCATTATCAGCATCTCCGAATGCCATGACCTCGCTGCTGTCTATACCGAGTTCTGAACACAGGCCCTTAAGCGCCTTGGCTTTATCAACGCCTTTAGCAGTCATTTCAATATCACCCGAAACGGGAGAAGTACAGTCTATTCCGCTGTGATTAAAAAGATAGTTCTTTATCTCTTCATAATATTCGCCGCCGAAATAAAACAGATTAATCTTTTCAACATTTTTATCTGCAAGCGTCATAATCTCATCGTGCATAATTGTTGACGCTGCGTAAGAATCAAGAAATTCCTGAGGCAAATCCATACCGGTAAAATATTTTTCCCGGCCTTTCTGAGAATGCTGCTTTCCGTCCTGATAAAATTCAAAATATGCAGGGAAACCGCTTAAAAACTTAAAAATATCAGAAGCTGTATCAGCCGGCATATAATCCTCATAAACCGTTTTTGCGGTTTTGAGATCACACACTGCAGCGCCATTCGAATAAATAACATAATCAACGAACGGGAGCTGATCTATAACATTATATATAACTGAAAGTGTGCGCCCGGTTGCCACAGCAATCTTTATGCCTTTTTCGTGAGCCTCAAGAAGGGCTTTTTTATTTCTTTCCGAAACAGTAATATGGTCGGCGCCTAGCAGGGTGCCGTCTAAATCACACGCAATAAGTTTTACCGGCATAAAATTCTCCTTAAACAAACTGTGGGGAAATCTGCAAAAGCAGAAATCCCCTTAGTAAAATCATATTTGGTGCCTGTTTTTAACCTTAATTCTTTCCATAGCTCTGGAAAGGTTAGCCTTGGTAACATAATAGTCATACTGGCTCATCTTCTGGCGCAGTTCTTCCTCGGCTCTTTCCTTTGCCTCTTCAGCACGCCTTTTATCTATTTCCTCAGGCAACTCAACAGAAACACACACCATTGTTGCCTCGTTTGAAAGGAATTCAAGAAAGCCGTCACTGACAAAAGCTTCCTTAATTTCGCCGTCTGCGGTTTTAAGTTTCATCTCACCTGCATCTATCGGAAGTACCGCGTTGCAGTGGTGAGCAAGAAAAGCAACCGAGCCGCCGTCAATATAAGGCACGGTGATGCTTTGCGCCTCTCCGTCATAGAAAACCTTATTGGAAGCTACAATTTTTATCTTGAAGTTATCCATTATTCCATTTCCTTTGCCTTTTTAAGAACATCGTCAATAGTGCCGGCATTGAAGAACGCCTGCTCCGGAATATCGTCAACCTCACCGTCAATAATCGCTTTAAATCCTCTTACAGTTTCCTTAACGGGAACATATACACCCTTAAGACCTGTAAACATTTCAGCAACGTGGAAAGGCTGAGAAAGGAATTTTTCAATTTTTCTTGCCCTGAATACAGTTGTTTTATCCTCTTCGGAAAGTTCCTCCATACCAAGGATAGCTATGATATCCTGCAATTCCTTATATTTCTGAAGGTATTCCTGAACACGTCTTGCAACCTCATAATGCTCTGCGCCTACAACATCTTCCTCAAGGTTACGTGAGTTAGACTCAAGAGGGTCAACAGCAGGATAGATACCTTTTTCTGCAATCTTTCTTGAAAGAACCGTAGTTGCATCAAGGTGAGCAAATGTAGTTGCGGGAGCAGGGTCGGTAAGGTCATCCGCAGGTACATAAACAGCCTGAACAGAAGTGATTGAACCGTTCTTTGTTGAAGCGATACGCTCCTGAAGTTCACCTACATCAGTTGCAAGTGTGGGCTGATAACCTACCGCGGATGGCATTCTGCCGAGAAGTGACGAAACTTCAGAGCCTGCCTGAATAAATCTGAATATATTATCTATGAAAAGAAGTACGTCCTGATGATCAACATCACGGAAGTATTCTGCCATTGTAAGTCCTGTTTCGGCAACACGCATACGTGCTCCGGGCGGCTCATTCATCTGACCGAAAACAAGCGCAGTTTTATTAATAACGCCTGATTCCTTCATCTCGTTCCAAAGGTCATTACCTTCTCTGGAACGCTCGCCTACACCTGTAAATATTGAGTAGCCGCCGTGCTCATTTGCGATATTTGTAATAAGTTCCTGAATAAGAACAGTTTTACCTACACCGGCACCGCCGAAAAGACCGATCTTGCCGCCCTTTGCATAAGGGGTAAGCAGGTCAATAACCTTGATACCTGTTTCAAGGATTTCAACGCTTGCGCTCTGATCCTCAAATCCGGGAGGACGACGGTGTATCTCCCAATGTTCGGTATCTTTCAAATCCTCAAGCCCATCGATGGTTTCACCAACTACATTGAAAAGTCTGCCGAGGCATTTTTTACCTACCGGAACAGAAATGGCTTTTCCCGTTGCAGTTACTTCCAAATCCTTATAAAGACCCTCTGAAGCGGCAAGCATAATACATCTTACCATTCCTGAGCCGATGTGCTGAGCAACCTCCATAACAAGCGTTTTGCCGTCAACGGTTACCTCAAGCGCGTCCTTAAGTTTCGGCAGTTCACCTTCAAACTTAACATCGACTACGGGTCCCATAATCTGAACTATTTTACCTTTATTCATATTTAGGATTCCTCCTAATTCTTCTTTTTCTGCGCTTTCGCGCCGGCAACGATCTCAGTTATCTCTTGCGTGATCGCCGTTTGCCTTGCCCTGTTATACTGAACCTCAAGCTGTTTTAACATATCAGACGCAGCGTCTGTGGCAGTTTCCATAGCCATCATTCTGGCATTATGTTCACTACAGAACGACTCAATCAGAGCACCGTAAATAAAGCCCGCAACATAGTCCGGAACAATATTTTTAAAAACGGTCTGAGCGTCAGGCATAAACTCAACATTTTCATAAGAGTTGTTGCCATTCTGCATCTCGATATGCTCTTTTTTCAGCGGAAGCAGTCTGCTTATAACAGGCTCAACCGTCATGGAGTTAACCATTTTGGTATAAACAACATAAACCTCATCAAGTTTTTCTTCCTCAAACAACTCAACAAGCACTTTGGCAATATGCCTTGCCCTGTTCATTGAAG
>URIN01000066.1 GCA_900547915.1 uncultured Clostridium sp.
TACACAAGGCTATTCGTCGGCAGCGTCAGATGTGTATAAGAGACAGGAATAGAACGCACTATATCAGGTGCTGCTTTGTCCCCCTGAACAACAGTGGGAACAATAACAAGTTCAGCAAGCGGATAGCGCCGTGCGGTAATATTTTTAATATCCTGAACTGCCGCGCCAATTCCTGATGTAACTACTCCTATTTTCTGTGGATATTCAGGCAAGCTTTTTTTCAATTTAGGGTCACATACGCCCTCTTTGAATAACTTTTCCTTAAGCTGTTCAAACGCAAGATTAAGCGCTCCCAGACCTACCGGCTGCATATCTTCAGCATAAAGCTGATATTCCCCGCTTTTTTCATAAACAGATATTCTGCCGCGGCAAATTACGCTCATGCCGTTTTCCGGTCTAAACCGAAGTTTATAAGCGCTTGACGAGAACATTACAGCTTTTAGCTGAGATTTATCGTCTTTTAAAGTAAAATACATATGTCCTGAGGGTTGATAATGTTTGAAATTCGATATCTCACCCTCAACATATATACTTCTTAACGGCTCGCTAGCATCAAGCAGAGCCTTAATATAAGTATTTACCTGTGATACTTTTAACGTGTTCATAATGATTTCAAAGAAGCAAAAACCGCCGTACCGGCAGCATTATCTGCGCTGAACTGCGGCTCGGCAAAATAAGCGCCGTATTTTTCGCTCATAATTTTGTTGATTTTTTTATTAGAAGATACACCGCCGGCAAAAACAAGCGGAAGGTTGCCGTATTCTTTCACAACAGCCTGAGCCATAGCGTCAAGAGAAACACAGACACTTTCAAGTGCAAATTTTGCAATATCACATTTCTCTTCGCCAGCGGAGATCATATTTTTAACTTTATTTTCAATACCTGAAAAAGAACAGTTACAGCCTTTCATAGAAGCGTGTATTTTAAACTCTTTTTCACATTTTGCGGCTTCCTTTTCAAGTTCTGCACCGCATGGAAAACGCATACCAAGCAAAACGCCGGTTCTGTCTATTGCCTGTCCGGCTTTTAAATCTGTACTTTCAGATATAATTTCAGCTTTGATTATATTATCTTTATCAGGAGTTACAAGTACTGCTTCCGTAGTGCCGCCTGAAACATGAAAAGCTATAAACTTATTATTAATCAATTCCAATTTATCCGCTGAATAAAGCGCCGCAAGAATATGTCCAACCTGATGTGAAGTTTCATAACATTTGCAACCGCAGAATTCCGCTGCGGCTCTTGCAGTGTTTATTCCAACAAGAAAACACGGCATATAACTGCCATTTATATTTCTCGGTCTTGAACTTACGCCAACTGCTCTGACTTTGCTAAGGTCGAAGTCATTTGCCATCTCTGATATAAGACGAGGCATATTTACTGTATGCTGAAAAACAGCATCGCTCTGCCTTAATCCTCGTTGATTTTCAGCAACGCTGAGCACCTGTTTATAATTCGTAATACTATCATCCGCCATAATTGCAACAGATGTGGTGTAATTACTTGTATCAAACCCGACTGTCATTCTTCTGTATTCCTCAGATAACTGCGCAAAACGCCGTTTATGAATGAAGCATCTTCATTTCCTGAATATTTTTTAGCAAGTTCAACAGCCTCATTTACTGCGGCCGCCGATGGAACGGACTCTTCAAACATAATCTCATAAAATGCAAGCCTCAAAACAGAGAGATTAACTTTTGGAAGCCTTGCTATTTTCCATCCTTTTAAATACTTTGCAATAACATTATCTATTTCCTCAACATGTGAAACAGTGTTTTCAAAAGCTAATTTTGAATACTCACTGATAGGAGTAACATTTTCATCAAAAATCTCCTCAATATCACTGCAGGGCATATCCTTAAAAAACTCTTTTTCAAAAAGCAGTAAGAATGCCTGCTCCCTCATTTCACTTCTGTTCATAAATAAACCTTTCCGCTTAATATGATTTTAAATTTTGAAGCTAATTTCAAATATATAAAAAAACGGCTGAAAATAATAACTTTCAGCCGAATTTTAATTACTCTTCAGTTTCACAAGGTTCACTGTTTTCCTCAGGCTGCTGTAATTCAACGGAAGCTATTATTACATTGACTTTAGACACAAGCCTACCAGTCATATTTTGAACCGCTTCCTTAACAACCTTCTGAACTTCCTCGGCAACCGGCTGAATTTTTTTACCGCTTGCAATACATATATAAATACTTATATCAAGATTATCTCCGTCCTGAAAGATCCTAACAGGACTCATAACCTTAAGGCTTCCTTTTTTTATTGTGGAAACAACATCATCCGGCTTATTGGAAAAACCCACAACGCCATTAACATCTTTTGCAGCATTCGTTGCAATAGAGGGAATTGCTTCCTCAGATATAATAACTCCGCCGTCCGCAGAATATTTAGATATTTCCATAATTTGACGCCTCCTTGCTTTTAGTATTTTAACACAACTTGCACATTTATACAAGCATTAAATAAAATGTTAAAATATTATACACAGTATGTTAAGACGCAGACTGAATTATGGTTACATTTTCAAAGCCGCATTTAAGTTGAGTTGTTGCAATTTCTTTTATTTGAAGAGCAAGTTCATCCGAAAGTTCCTCGCTGTCGATAATCACATCAACCCTTGTTCCATCCTCACTGATAACGGCAAGGCAATTAGATACGCCTTTAGCCTCAACCAGTGTTTCAATTTTGTTTTCTATCTCAATGTAAGATGAAATTGCTGCAATCTGCTCTGCGGCAAGTTTGTGAGCATCCTCACTCTCTTCTGGTGCGTCAATAACTGCCTGAAGCTTTTCAAGCGCTTCGTCCCTTGCAGTCTGGCGTTCCACTCTGGCTGATGAAAAATATTCGCTCTCCGCCGTTGTCGTAACCTCAGTAGTAGCATCTACAAAAGTAGCCTCTCCGAGTGTTTTTGCAGATGTTGCAATAGAACTTATTTTTGCAGAAATATCACTGTTTTCCCAATACCAGTTGCCGCCGATGCCTAAAGCAAGTAAAAGCACGAAAACTGAAACAAGCAGTTTTCTTTTTCTTGATTTACGTTTTTTTATTTGCTCGTCACCTGTAAGGCCTTTAATTTCGATACCATTATTATTTTTTTCATTGAGTTCTTCCATCAGTTACCACCCTTTGTATTTAATTTAGCAACGGAAACGCGGCTTGAAGGAATACTGAAAAGCGCACACACGCAGTCTATTATCTTTTCCCTTACAGCCTCGCTGTCTCCGCCTGAGCATACAACCGCAACTCCTGCGACCTGCGGCATTTCTTCTTTAAGTAAAAGCGGCGAGTCACCGTTTTCACTGTTATAAATAACATATTCATTATTTTCTGAATTAGAACTGTCTGAACTTGATGTTTCATTATTTTCAGCATATACGCTCTCTTTTGTGTTTTTTAGAGTTATCATAACTTTGCACTCACCAACACCGTCAATGCTTGATATAACATTTGTCAGTTCGTCATTAAGTGTACTCACATACTGTGCATAATCACCCGATTGAACGCTTTCTTCAGCTTTAGGAGCGGAAAAATCCATTTCTGATAAAAGTATAAGTACCACTCCTAAAACTGCCGCCACAATAAATATTTTATTTCTGCTATCTTTATTTTGGAATAAATTTATAACTTTGTCTTTAACTTTCGGTATCATATTTTTCGGCCTTCCGGTTATTTAATTAAGCAAATACAACAAATTCTTTCATATATCTATTTAACTGCTGATGACATCGGCGGCAATACCGGTTTCTTCAAGAATGATATTCTCTACCTTACTGACATCATATTGTTCAGGAATCCTTACGCTTATATTTTCCACACTAATCTCATCTGAGGACTGAATTACAACACATTCAACCTCTGCCCCCTCCACATCATTTGCCGCAAGCACGTTCTTTACTATGCTCTCGACCTGATCTTCCGCAAGACTTTCCTGAGTTGATTCTAGCTCACTCTGAAAATCAAAGTCAGACTTAAACTCGTTAAAATCAAAATCTGAAAACGGATAAAGTAAAGAAACAAAAATGAACACAGCTATAATAACTTTATAAAATCTGCCCATACTTCCTTTCGGAGATATTACTGAAAACACGGCGGAAATTATAAGTGTAAGGCATACGCTTACAGTCCAGCTTTTAATAAAATCCATTATGCACTTCCTTTTGCGGCAATCAAAATTCCTATTGAAATGATTGTTGTTACCATTGAGAGGATAAGTATAACATTCATTATCAACAGAGCGTCAGTAAATGCCTTTAAGACACTTGAGACAGACGAGTCCGAAAACATCTGTGAAATCGTTGAACAAAGGCTCAAAAAAAGTCTCCAAAACGTTACTTCAAGAATAGAAGGCAAAAATACAAGCGCTACAGCAACTATTCCGACAACACCCACACTGCTTCTTATCAGTGAAGAATACGCCTGAATTGACAAAAGTCCTTCGCTGATTGCACCTCCGATAACAGGAACTACTGAATTAATGGCAAATCTTACTGAGCGCAGACCAATCGCATCTGCTTTTGACGCAACTGCTGTTTTAAGCGACAATATTGAAACGAAAGCCGTGGCACAAACGGAAATTGCCGTTATCAGATATTTCTTGCAATTATTAATAAACGCACCGAGATTGAGTTCGTTTCTGATACCTGAACATATTCCAAGCGCTAAAAAGCAGTTTGACAGTGGTATAAAAATATTTTTTGATATAAAATTCAGAATTTGAGACAAAGATAATAAAAGCGAATTTGTAGAAAATGCGGCAACCGTATTACCGGACGCGGCAACAATAATGCAGAAAGCCGGAATAAACGCATATACAAAATCAGCGGAAACTGATATCGCTGCACAAGCGGATGAAAGAGTTATTTTGATTTTAGATATAAGTATCAATGCGACTGTTACGGCGCTTACGGTTGATAAAGCAGACGCCATACCCGAGTCATTTACTGTTTCTTTAAAATTCTGAAACAAAGCAGAAAGCAGTATGATAACCAGTATCAAAGCCGTTGCCTCAAGCGGTGTCTGGGCACTTCCGATAAATGTGTCTTTTATTGCCGCAAAAAAATCAGAAATTGAGAAATCAACTATTGTATTGTAATCAAAATCCGTCAATCCAAGTTCATCAAGTAATTCTTTGCTGCTGCTGTCAAGCTCGTCAAACGCTGAAAGATCATACTGCTCTAATATTTTATTGTAATCCTCCTGATTCAGCTCGTCCTCTCCCAGCGCATAAACGGGGAATGAACCACAGAACAAAAGCAAAGAAATCATAAAAAGGACAAAATAGTTTTTAAACTTATTTTTCATGATGCAAGTCCCGTAATTACTTTAACAACTGCCTGTAAAAGCGGCAAAATCAAAGCAACAATAAATATTTTTGCCGCAACTTCAGTTTGTCCTGCCAAAGCACTTTCGCCGCAGTCCCTGCACAAATCAGAAATAATCTGCGTTATAAGTGCAATACCAAGAACTTTAAACATTATTTTCAGATAGGCTGAGGTCTCATCCATGCCGCTGACCATACCGCTGAGTGTCTCAATTATATCTGAAAGATACGAAACACTTTGAAGAAAAACAGCGATGCAGGCGAATATTATTAAAATCAGCGACACAGTTTTATTGTGCTGCCGCAGAAAAAGCCCGAAAATAAGTGCAACAGCTGCAATCCCTATAATATGTATCATAAGTCAAACAGAGTTCTGACTGTTGAAAACAGATCGCTTATCTGAGGAATTATCATCATAAGCACAACTACTATTCCAGCAAGGGTAGTAAGCATAGCCTGATCTTCCCTGCCGCTTCTCACAAGAACTGTATTAAGTACAGAAATTATGATTCCTATTGCGGCAATTTTAAAAATAAAATTTACATCCATCGGAATACTCCTATATAAGCATTATTGATACGGCAAGTCCGCCAAGAACACCAAAAGCGGTGAAAAGACGGCTGTGACTTTTACTGTAATCCGTATAACCGCTTAGACTTGCCGAAATGCTTTCTTTAAACGAATTTAATATTTTAAGCATAGACTGAACATCCGTGCTGCCCAAGTTTTTAAACAACATATTTACCTTTTCATCATCAACAGGATTCAACCCTGTTTTTATATCTATGTTTTCAAAATCAATGTCATTCAAAAAAGACAACCGAGACAGCGATTTTTCTTTTCTCAGTCGGTTAATTATTTTACGAGAATTGTCGGCGGAAAATGATAACTCAACAGCCATCATATCTGCCATCTGTATTAATTGTCTGGCTGTTTCGCAGCGTTCTTTAGTTTTATAGGCAAAGTACGCTCCTGTTGCGGAACAAACAAGATTTATTAGTATGATTCCTAAAATTTTCAACACTTTCAGCTTACTTCCATAATTTCAAATTCATTAGTATAATCTTTCAAAAGAACAATGTAGCTAAATTCACGAGTAGCTATCAAATTTCTGACAATATGTTTATTCATAAGCTGCTCTTTCGACTTAGCATGCACAGAAACTGCAAATGCTGCCCCCGACAAAAATCCGTTCTTCATTGCTTCTATTTCTTTTAACGAAGATATTTCATCACATATTATCATCTGAGGCGCAAGGGTTCTGACAGCAATTTCAATTCCCGCAGCTTTTGAAAAGCCAGTTATTACATCAGTATTCACGCCAAGATCAGCCGTAATATTCCCGTCATCTTTGCAGGCAATTTCATTTCTTTCGTCTATAACAGCAGTCTTTACGTATTGGTTATTAAACCCGCCGGAAATAAGTCTAGTGAAATCCCTTAGAAAAGTTGTTTTGCCTCCTGACGGCGGCGAAGCAACGATAATGCTTGGGAAGTCGTTAACATAAAGCAGATTAAGTATAGGCTTTGCGCAATCCCTGATTTCTTTTGCTATTCTTATATTCAGAGACGTTATTTCTTTTACAGCAGTAACAATTCCGTTAGTTTTAACAGCTGTGGAACACACACCCACCCTGTTGCCGCCTTTAACTGTTATGTATCCGTTCACAAGATTATCTATCTCACAATGAACCGAATAATTACACAACCTCCGAAACACAACATCGAATTCTTCCTCATCAACCCTGTATGCATATTCACTGCAATGATTGAGAAGTTTTCCTTTTGGAGTTATAAAATATACATTTTTACCAGCACAAAGTACTAACGGGAGATTCTTTCTAAGTCTTATTTCAGTTATAGAATTTAGAGCCGCTGCGTTAAGCTCAGACAGAGCAGCATTAATTCCGTCAGACAAGCATGGAATCAGAGTATTAAGTGACATTGTCTCACCTCAGTTAAGATATATGACAAGTCCTTTTCAATTATTACGATTTCTTTTGTTGAAGATTTCAATTTCTTATGATATATTA
>URIN01000067.1 GCA_900547915.1 uncultured Clostridium sp.
TTGAGGCGTACGATAAAGCTTTTAATGAGGGTATTATAAATGCAGACTATTACAAAAGATGAATTGATGAAACTTAAGAGCGGCAGCGATATTAGGGGTGCCGCAGTTGAAACCGAAAATGAAAAAGTGCAGTTGACTGATGAAGTTGTTGAATCCGTATGTACCGCGTTTGTAAGGTGGTATAAGGCAAAATTCGGTTGCTCTGATTTTACTGTTGCCGTTGGTCACGATTCAAGAATATCGGCAGATAGAATAAGAAAAGCAGCTATTTCCGCATTTTGCGCAGAGGGCGCATATGTTTATGACTGCGGTCTTTGTGCTACTCCTGCAATGTTTATGGCTGTGGTATCAGATATCAAGGTGTGTGCTTCTCTTGAGATAACTGCTTCTCACCACCCGTATCAGAAAAACGGACTCAAATTCTTTACTCCGAACGGTGGACTTGAGGGCTTTGAAGTTGAGGAGATATTAGACCTTGCTTATGATATTGAAAAAGGAAATAAAACAGGTGAGGTTAAAGAGTATGATTTTATGAACGTTTATTCCGCTCATCTCAGAAAGATAATAATTGAAGCTGTAAATGACGGTGATAAGCCTCTGACCGGCCTTAAAATATCAGTTGATGCAGGAAACGGCGCTGGTGGCTTTTATTCTGAAAATGTTCTTGCACCGCTTGGTGCCGATGTATCGGCAAGCCAGTTTTCAGAGCCAGACGGTATGTTCCCCAATCATATTCCAAACCCCGAAAATCCTGTTGCTATGGAGAGCACTCAGAAAATGGTGCTCAGCAGTCATTCCGATTTTGGCGTTATTTTTGACACTGATGTGGACAGAATGGGATGTGTTTCTTCAGACGGTAAAGAAATCAACAGAAACCGCCTTGTTGCTCTTGCTAGCGCAATCGCCCTGCAAAACAATGAAGGAGGCACTGTTGTAACAGACAGCCTTACTTCTGACGGACTTCGTGAGTTTATTGAGAAAAAGCTCGGCGGCAAGCAGTTAAGATATAAACGTGGTTATAAGAATGTAATAGATAAAGCGATAGAACTCAATAAAAACGGTGTTAACTGTCCGCTGGCAATTGAAACAAGCGGCCACGCGGCGCTTAGGGAAAATTATTTTCTTGATGACGGCGCTTATCTTGCAGCAAAGATAATTTCATTGGCAGCTTTGCTTAAAAAGAAGGGTAAGGATATCAATTCACTTATCAGCGAACTTAAAGAACCTGCTGAAAGTGTTGAAATTAGAATTCCTATCAATGAAAACGATTTCAAAACGTACGGTCAGAATGTGATCGACTCTCTTACTTCGTACGCACAATCAAATCCTGATTGGGAGATTGAAAAAGAAAATTATGAAGGTGTTAGAGTAAACTTTAATGGCGGCTGGTTCCTGCTCAGGCTCTCTGTTCACGATCCTATTCTGCCGCTTAATATTGAATGTGAAGAAAAAGGTCTTTCTGCAAAAGTTGCATCTGAAATAAAAGCTTTTGCACAGAAATTTGATAAACTTGATTTGAGTAATTTTGATAAGGTACTGTAATGCTGAATCTTATTTTAGGACGTGCCGGCTATGGCAAAACCGATTATTGCTTCAATAAAATAACAGCGCTTGCGAAAAGCGGAAATAAAGATATACTGCTCCTTACTCCGGAGCAGTATAATTTTACTGCTGAAAAAAAGCTTCTTTCATCTCTCGGAGAAAGCATGGTAAACAATGTTCAGAACTTGTCTTTTACCCGACTTTCAAATGAGCTGAAAAGACTTTACGGCGGCGATACTTTGCCTGTGTTGTCAAAAGGTGCAAAGGCTGTGCTTATGAAAAAAGCAATGGAAGCCGTAAAAGACGAACTGCAGGTATTTTCTAAAAAAACGGAAATAATGTCATTTATTTCTTCAATGGTAGACATCTATGATGAAATGAAATCCTGTTCGAAATCCTGGCAGGAGATAAAAACGGCATCGGAAAATATTGACAAAAAACTTCTTTCAGGAAAGCTCGGTGACATTTCAAAAATCATTGAAAAGTACGAGCAGATGATTGACGGAAAATATTATGATACTGCAGACGAGTTTTCACGTCTTTATGCGAAACTTGCCGAAACATCTTATCTTAAAAGAAAAACGGTATTTATTGACGGATTTAACGGCTTTGTTGCTAATGAAATCAAAATTCTTGAACTTATCATAAAAGATGCAAGTGATGTTTATATTACACTTGCAACGGATTCTTACGGCATAAATGACGAATATGACCTTTTTGCATATATAAACAAAACGGCGTCATCTATAATCAGTATTGCCGAGAACAACGGTGTGCCTTACAGTATTATTAATCTTACTGAAAATCATAGAACACATAACCGGTATCTTTTAACGTGTGAAAAGGAAATCTTTTCACAAGAAGGAGTATCTGTATCTGAAAAGCCTGATTCAATCAGTATTTATAAGGCCAGAAGCATTTCTGATGAGTGCGACTATGTTGCACTTAAAATAAGAAAACTCTTAAGAAGTGGATACAAAGCGCGCGAGATAGCAGTCATTTGCAGAGACGCACAAAAATACAGAAATGAGCTTTCCTACGCATTCAGAAAGTACGAAATACCGTTCTTTGATGATGAAAGGCAGAATATTAACGCTCAGCCTGTTATAGCATTTGTGCGTTTTCTTCTTAGAACCGTTACATATTCTTTCAAGTCTGAGGATATTCTCAGCCTTGCAAAAACAGGCCTTACCGCACTTGATTCAAAAGATATAAATTCACTTGAAAACTATATCTATATGTGGGGTATAAGCGGCGTTAGAAAGTGGGGAACGCCATTTGTTAATTCGGCAAAAGGCTTTTCAGCGGAACTTTCTGATTATGATAAAGCCGTTCTTGATAAGCTTAACGAATCGCGTGAGTATCTATATTCACGCCTGAACAGATTCAAAAAAGCTGTTGCTGACAGCAATGCGGCACAGATAAGTGAAGCAATATATAATGCACTGATTGCTTTCGGCGCAAATAAAAAGCTTAAATCCCTTGCTGGCGACCTGAACGAATTCGGTAAAAACGCTCTTGCTGATGAACAAAAACGAGTGTGGGATCTTTTAATGGAAATCCTTAACGATCTTGCATTCGTTTCTGAAGATGACGTAATTTCAGTAAAAGACTATGCGGGTTTGTTTTCTATAATGGTGAATTCAGAAGATCTAGGCGTCCTGCCTCAGGGGATAGACTGCGTTCAGTTTGGTCAGGCAGACAGAATGAGAGCGGACAATCCTAAAGCCGTTTTTGTTGTAGGTGCAAATGAAGGAGATTTCCCAAAATCGGTTTTCAGCGGCGGGCTGCTTACAGAGAGTGACAGAGTAATCCTTAGTGAAAATGATTTTGCTCTATATTCTTTTGGCGAAACACTCACTTTTCAGGAGAGGTATTTTGCCTACATGGCTCTCAGTGTAGCTTCTGAAACGCTTTTTGTAACATACGAGGGAAATGTTAAAAACGATGCACCGTCATCAATAATTACTTCTCTTATTTCTCTATTCCCTAATATCGAGATTCTGAAAAAGGAAGATATTCCTGAAACCGAACTTGTCGAAAGCCGTACTTCGGCTTTTGAGCTTATGACGGAGAAATTTGGAGATAATACAGCTTTTTCCGAATCTCTAAAAAAATATTTTGAAGATGACGGAAGATACGAGGCGGTAAAACTTCTTTTTGAAAACGATGATATTTCAATTAAGAATAAGGATAATTCCAAAGAATTGTTCGGAAAAGATATGTATTTGTCGGCTTCAAGGCTTGAAGATTATTTCAACTGCCGTTTCAGATATTTTTGTAAATTTGGCCTTATGGCAAGACCTCTACAAAAGGCGCAGATGAACGCGATGCAGACAGGTACTGTAATTCACTATGTGCTTGAAAATGTGCTTAATGATATCGGCACAAAGCAGCTTGCAAATGATAGCGAGGCTCGCATACGAATTATTGTAAATAAGTACCTTAATATGTATTTTGAAACACAGCTTGGAGATACCACTGAGTTTACAAAGCGTTTCCGTTATCAGTTTATGCGGCTTTCAAAAATGCTTTACAGTGTTGTTTTGCGTCTTGCAGACGAATTTTCTCATTCGTCTTTTTCTGCGGAGGCTTTTGAACTCACTATCGATAAAGACGGTGATGTTCAGCCCGCTGTTATTCAGCTTGAAGATGGTTCTGTTCGTATACGAGGCGCGGTTGACCGTGTTGATATACTTGAGAAAAACGGTGAGAAATATATTAGAGTAGTTGACTATAAATCAGGCAACAAGAAATTCAAACTTTCCGATGTGCTTTACGGTCTCAATCTTCAGATGTTTGTATATCTGTTTACTATCTGTTCCGATAAGAAAAGTAAATTCTGCGGAATACCTGCAGGCGTTCTTTACATGCACGCTTCAAAATCGGTTGCTTCTCTTGATTCTCAGAATACCGAAGAAGCGCTGCGTAAAAATGCAGATTCGGAATATAAAATGAAAGGCGTAGTTCTTTACGATGACGAACATGACATTCTTAACGATATGGAAGAGGGAGTTGAAGGCAGATTTATTCCAGTTTCATATGATTCTAAAGGGAATGTTAAGGGATGCTTTGCATCACTAGAGGGGCTTGGAAGAATAGCCAGAAAGATAAACAGTCTGATAGCTGAAATGGGCAACGGGCTTCATAACGGAGAAATAGGTCAAAATCCTATTGACGGAAAAGATCACGATAAAACCTGTGAATACTGCGATTACAGCGATGTATGTGCAAACAGAAAATATATTGATTACCGTGAAATGGATTCGCTGAAAGATGCGGAAGTAATATCAGCGCTTGAGGAGGTGCAGGACAGTGAGAAAATGGACTGAACCGCAAAATGACGCCATAAATGCACGCGGTGGAAATATCATTGTCTCTGCTGCCGCAGGTTCGGGAAAAACAGCCGTGCTTGTTGAACGTGTTGTAAGGCTCATTACAGATGAAAAGAATCCGGTTGACATAGATAAACTTCTCATAGTGACTTTCACCATTCCTGCCGCTGCTGAAATGAAAGCAAGGATTTCATCAAGGCTTGAGGAGATATTAAAAGAAAATCCGCAGAACCGCCGTATAATGCGTCAGTTGACACTTATTCCGTCTGCAAAGATATGTACTATTGATGCTTTTTGCCTCAATCTTGTAAGAGAAAATTTTTTTGAGCTATCAGTAAGTCAGGATTTTACTATTCTCGATAATTCAGAGGCAGGCATACTTTCTGATAATGCAATTAATACGGTGCTTGATGAATTTTATGAGGAAAATGATCCCGATTTTATAAAACTTGTTGAATCTCTTTCTTCACCTAAAGACGAAACTGGTCTTATTTCAGCAATAAAGGATACATATAATTATATTTCAGCTCAGCCTGTTCCGCTTGCGTGGCTTTCAAAAATGATCGAATCATATAGACCAGGCGTTGCTTTTGAGGATAGTATTTGGTATAAAAGCGCACTTGATTATGCTTCTGAAATGCTGAAATACGCACTCGAAATTTCTGATGAATGCCTTAGTTTAATCAATAATGAGGACAGCTGTGCTGAGTATTACAGTGAATTCCTCGGTGCTGAAAACAATATGTGCCGAAAGCTTGTTGACACACTAGATTCTGGCTGGGATGCACTAATAGATGAACTTTCAAAGACAAGTTTCGGCACATTTTATTCTAAGAAGAAAAGTTTTGAAGTACCGGATTATAAGGACGAGGTTGTTGCAAGGCGTAACTTTTATAAAGACATAATTAATTCTGTCAAAGAAGAAGTTACCATTCCATCTGAGAAATTTGAAGAAGATAATGCGGCGCTTTATCCAATATTGAGAATGCTTTATAATGTGGTTGAACGCTTTTCACAGGAGTATCTCAAACTGAAAAACGAGCGCAATGCTTATACTTTTTCAGATATAGAGCATTTTGCGCTCAATCTACTTATGGATTCAGATGAAAACGGCAATATAGTTAAATCTGCTGCCGCAAAAGATCTTCAGTCTTCATTTTGTGAGATACTTGTTGACGAGTATCAGGACACAAATGAGGCGCAAGATACTCTTTTCAGCTTGTTGTCAAACGAATCAAACAGATTTATGGTTGGAGACGTAAAGCAGAGTATTTACAAGTTCCGATTGGCAATGCCGTATATATTTAACAGCAAAAAAGAAACATATAAGGATTATGATAAAGAAAATCCGTTGGGTGACGCTCGTATAATTCTTGATAAGAATTTCCGCTCAAGAAAAGATATATGCGGATTTACCAATTTCGTTTTTTCTGAATTTATGAGTGAAAAAGCGGGCGAACTTGATTATAATGAGCGGGAATATTTGAACTGCGGTGCTGAATATCCTAAGAGAGATAAACCGTGCATTTATCTCAAAATCACAGATGGCTGCAAGTCTGCTGATATTGATGAAAGCGAAGCTGTTCAGATCGCAAAAATTATAAAAGAAAAAATAGATTCTCACGAAACTGTTTCTGACAGCGGTAAAGAAAGAAATATCACATACGGTGACTTTGCTATACTTTTGAGAAACAGTAAAAAGCATATTGATAATTATGAAAGAGTGCTTACGTCTTGCGGTATACCTACTGTTAGTGAGAGCAATTCAGACCTGCTTGAATGTTCTGAAATTAAAATGCTTCTTTCACTTCTCAGAGTCGTTGATAACCCTTCAAGAGATATACCTCTGCTTGCGGTTATGATGTCTCCTCTTTATGGCTTCACGGCAGATGAACTTACCGAGATAAAACTTGAAAACGGCGGAACAAAACGCAGTCTGTATTCAAGTGTTGTCAGCTCAAAATCACAGAAATGTATTGACTTTATAAAAGAAATACAGATGTTTTCCGAAACTGCGGTAACAATGAGCATATCGTCTTTTATAAGGTACATATGCGAATATAAGAGCGTATACGCGTTTGTTAACGCACTTGGAAATGGGGGACAAAGAAGCGCAAATATCAACACTTTTATCGCTTTTGCCCAGAACTTTGACGCATCTTCAGGTGTTGGTCTTACTTCGTTTCTTCGCCTTGTTGACGGAATTGCGGAAAGCGGAGAAGGAATAAAGGCTGCTGAACTCAGCGCTGGTGGAGAAAATGCCGTAAAGATAATGAGCATTCACCATTCAAAGGGCCTTGAATTTCCTGTTGTTATTCTTGCGGGCACTTCAAGACGATATAATTACAGCGATCTTAATAACAGTTTGATTTTTAACGAAAAGTACGGAATATCGCTGAAACGCCACAATGAGGAAAAACTGTACAGAACTGAAACTGTCTCTTATACACATCTGACGC
>URIN01000068.1 GCA_900547915.1 uncultured Clostridium sp.
TCAGATGTGTATAAGAGACAGGTCCTGACGCCGATTGTTTACGAAATAATTTGTATGGGGCGATAAAATCAGAATTTGAGAGAGTATTGAATATGAATAAGGAATGGTCTGAACTTAATAAAACAATGCAGGCACAAATAAAAAAGAAAGATACTTATAAGAGGGGTATTGATACTTTACTTACTTTACGAAGTCAGTTAATACAAACCTTAGTATCTTTCAAAGAAGAATTATGCAGAGAAGATTTTAACTCAATCCCCTTCATAAACGCTGATGGTTATCATAGTAAGACGATTGCTTATTCTATTTGGCATATTTTCCGCATTGAAGATATAGTTGTGCATACAGTGATAAATGAAGATGAACAAGTATTTTTTGCAGGCAATTATCAAGAGCGTATCAATTCACCTATCATTACAACAGGAAATGAACTCATGAAACAGCAGATTGCAGACTTTTCAAAACAGCTTAATCTGGAAGAATTATATTTATATATTTTCGAAGTATGGGAAAGCACTGAGAAAATGCTTGAACGGTTATCTTATGATGAATTGAAAAGAAAAATACCGAAAGAAAGAAAAGGATACTTAGAATCGTTGAATGTAGTAAACGACAATGAAAAAGCAATTTGGCTGATTGATTATTGGTGTAATAAAGATATTTGTGGACTAATTCAAATGCCGTTTTCAAGACATTGGATTATGCACACAGAAGCCTGTTTGCGTATAAAGAACAAGATACATTCATAGGCAAAAATTTCAGTTTGTAGAACTAAGGAAATTGGAATTTAAGGAGGAATAAAGTATGGTTAGTGATTTTATAAGAGCAGCATTTCCATGGATTTTAATGGGTTTATTTGTAGCAATCAGTTGTTCCCTTATGAGTAAAAAAGAGAAATAAATTCCTGTTTGTATTTATAAAAGAGAAAAAATGAGAAAAGTAGTTTTATTTATTGCCATGAGCCTTGACGGATATATTGCGGACGGTAATGGTGGAGTAGCTTGGCTAAATGGTCATGGAAATGACAATGAAAACATCGACACTTATACAGAATTTACCAAAGATATAGATACTGTCTTAATGGGGTGGAATACTTCTCATCAGGTTGTTACTGAACTTTCTCCGCAAGAATGGGTATATAATAAATTTACAACTTATGTATTAACACATAAAGAGTGCAATTCTTCCCAACAAATTCATTTTACAAGTGAAAATCCTGTTTTATTATTGGAACGGCTAAAACAAGAAGCAGGAAAGGATATTTGGATTTGTGGCGGAGCAAATCTTGTTCAGCAGTTGGTAAGCAAAAATATGATTGATAAATATTACATTTCTGTTATTCCTACTCTGTTAGGAAATGGGGTTCGTCTTTTGGGCAACATAGACAGGGAAATAAAGTTAAGGCTTTGTAAAACACAGACTTATAACGGAATAACCGATTTGATTTATATGCGTAGATAACTAGAGAGAAACAGAAAAGCTGTTAAACCGACGGAGCGATCCGACCACGTTGGCGGGAAAATCCTTAAGATTTTTCCGCCATGCTTGCAAGGGGGCGGTTCGCTTCGGCGGTTCGGCGAGCTTGCGAGCCGTTCAAAGCCCCCGTTATCTAACAAGGGGGGCACAAAAAACAAGAAACACTATACACTAACAAGCGGAAAACGCTGTATTTATAAGGCAAAACCCCATTTTTACAGTAGTGATATAAATTGTACCTATATCACTATGAAAATTGAATAGTAAATATGAGAAAGACAGTTGATTTCAAAAAATAAGAAATTGATTGTCGTTTTCTTTTGCAGAAATTTAAGTGCAGGCAATTATGGTAGTTGTCGTAATTGCTGTCAGCTCAGTGTTTATCACTGATGGTGTGAAAGATTTACGGTTGGAGATGTTCAATAAGATTATTGGTGCTTAATTATTTTTATTGTAGTGCTGATATGAGAATGTTATAATTGGGGTATAAAACATACAAATAAATTTGCTGAAAAATGAGGTATCAAAATATGGAAAATGAATTACTGGAAAACTTAGGAAGACTTCACACAACTGAACTTGGCGTTATTCGAATTAAAAAGAACTTATCTTTGAATGTAGAAAATGTAATTGAATGGTGCAAAGAAAAAATTAGCCTTTCTAATGCGGAAATCACAAGAAAAGGAAAAAACTGGTATATAACGATTGATAATTGTATTATAACGGTAAATGCGTACAGTTATACCGTTATCACTTCTCACAAGGTAAAATGATAAATTTTTCTATAAAGGAATTAAACGCATTTGCAGTTATTGGGCAGGAAGTAGAACTGACTAATTATCAAAAAAAGAATATTCAGATTAGTACACAGTTTTGGAGAAAGTTTAACAGTAGTTTGAAAAAAGCGTATCTTTCACAATCGGGAAATTGGGTAAAATATGCTTTTATGGAACGAAGAAATGGAAACCTTTATTATTTCTGTTCTATTCCCCAAAGAACCATTACCCCAGAGGGCTTTCTGTATAAAGAAATACCGTCTTATAAATATTTGGTTGTGGAGCATATTGGTGCTATGGATAAAATATATGAAACTTATGGCAAGATTTATGAAGAAATTATTCCTAGTACATCGTATATTCCTATAAAAGATATTATCCTACACTTTGAAAAATACGATTATCGTTTTCATTGGAATAGTGATAATTCAGTTATTGAAATTTGGATACCTATTCAAGATTAGAAGCAATTTTATATCCATACACACAAAGCAGTTAGTCTTAGGATTGACTGCTTTTTCTATACAGATTTTTAATGACAGGCAATTATCAATTATGGTAGTTGCCTTTTTTGATTGGAGGAATTGAAGAATGAATGATAAAAACTTTATTGAAGAACTAAGACAAAAGCGTGAGGAATACGGAGTAACACAAACAAGGCTTGCTGTTGCCTGTGGTATCAGCCGTGAATATTACAACCGCATTGAAAAAGGAAAACAGCCATTGAATGACGAATTAAGAGAAATCATAGAAAAACAGATTGAGCGTTTCAATCCGCAAGAACCACTATTCTTATTGATTGATTACTTTCGTGTCCGCTTTCCTACTACGGACGCATTGGCGATTATCCGTGATGTATTACAACTGAAATCTAATTACATGCTTTATGAAGATTATGGAAAATACGGATATGAAAGCAAATATGTACTTGGCGACATCAATATCATGTGTTCCATGCAGGAGCATTTAGGTGTTTTATTGGAACTGAAAGGCAAAGGCTGTCGGCAAATGGAATGTTATCTACTGGCACAGGAACGCTCATGGTATGACTTCATGCTGGATTGTATGACGGCTGGTGGTGTGATGAAACGGCTTGATTTGGCTATCAATGATAAAGCAGGAATATTGGATATTCCAAAGTTAAAGGAAAAATACAAGGCTGGCGAATGTATCTCCTACTTCCGTATGCAGAAAGATTACAGCGGTACAGAAAAATGCGGTAGCGATTTACCAAAGAATACAGGAGAAACCTTATATCTCGGTTCAACAAGTAGCGAATTATATATGTGTGCTTATCAGAAAAATTATGAGCAGTATGTCAAGAATGGCACAGAAATTGAAGATACGGAGATTAAGAACCGTTTTGAAATACGCATGAAGAACGAACGAGCCTATTATGCGGTTGTAGATTTACTGACCTATCGGGACGCTGAACGCACCGCTTTTTCTATCATCAATCATTATGTCCGCTTTGTTGACAGAGAGGACGACAAGCCAAAAAGTCAATGGATAACAAATGATGATTGGGCATGGTTTGTAGGGGAAAACAGAGAGCCGATACGCTTAACCACAAAGCCAGAGCCTTACACTTTACAAAAAGCGTTGCATTGGCTACAAAGACAAGTCGCACCAACCATAAAAATGGTACAGGCATTAGACAGAGAAAATCGTACAACGATACTGAAAGATATGATTGAGCAGGCAGAACTAAAAGACAAGCATAAACATTTATTACAATTAGAGAAATCAACCATAGAAGAACGTATAGATACCGCTGTTCCACAAGAGAATGACGGTATTTTTTAATGTAATTGAAAAATTTCAGATTTAGTCAGCAAAGAGCTGTTTTCATTCCCTATGTGAAGTGAAAGAAGAAAAATAAATTTTTTATTAAATCTGCAACAAAATGGCTACTTGCGTACAGATATGGTGCGAGAAAAGGAAATCTAAACTTTTTTTGAAAATAGGTCATTAAATCGGGGCTTGCTGTCCCTATATGAAGTGAAAGAAGAAAAAAGTTTTGAAAAAATGACGGAAATTCGTGATTAGTGGACAGTCTTCTGTGAAAAGAGGAAAAACATCATCATTTTGTATTCAAACAGGCATTAGCAGTTGAGTGTTGATGTGAAAAGATGAAAATACTTTGTTCTCAACTTAACAATTTAAGGTTTCCGTTCCCTATATGGTGCAAAGAAAATATTTCATTCTATTGTTGGCAGTAACGGTATGGTTTGGGTAGTTAGGGTGTGAAAAGGAAAATATTCTTTTTTCATCATCAACTTAGCAAAATGACATTTTCTATCCCTATATGGTGCATGAAAAGAAGTTAAAATTTTTCCATTTAAACTTAGCAAATGGACGTTTGCTGTACAGATAGTAGTGAAAAAGGAGAAAATCAACCGTTGATTGCCAAAATGAACCGTTCCATTTGTACTAATAATGGAAAAAGTTTTGGATTTTGGTTACGTTTCTCCTCTTTTCCAACGCGATATATAGGAAAGACGATTTTTTTCTTTCAATCGTTCTTTGACAACTGAATAAAGTAATTCAATACGTTTGACAGACAGCTAGCCGTTGAAACAAATACGCCACGACCTTTCCCCTGCAAGAGCGAGCGAAAACCTATTTGTGTTCTTGTAAAAGATTTGTCCTCTTTTATCGCCATGACCTGTACTGTCAGATAATGATACTCCCGTACAGCCACAGCTTGAGCATTAAGAGCGTCGCACGCAATGGGTACGGCTACATAAGAACTATGCAGAGGTGGAACTCCTGTGGGCTATGACAAAAGCCGTTGAATTGCTTAGAAAGATTTTACAGAAAGGGGGTATGTGTTATTGATAATGCTGTAAAAACAATTCAAAAGAAAAATGGCAAGTGTGGCATTGGCAACAGAGGAAAGACAAAGATTGTAGTAAAAGAGCATTTTTCCGAAAAGGGCAAAACAATGGAAGAACTTCTAACTGATGTCATGCTGGAAAAAGCAAAGCAGACAATCGCATAAAATCGGTGCAGTTGTAAGAAATAGATTGAATGACAAAAAGTACCCGTGTTATACTTTACTTGCAAGCAGGTATTGTAAACACGGGTTAGTTATAAAGGAGGATAACTGACAATGAAACAACAGATTTACAATACTGCACTTTATCTTAGGTTAAGCCGAGATGATGAATTACAGGGCGAAAGTTCCAGCATTACCACACAGAGAAGTATGTTGCGTTTATATGCAAAAGAACATCATTTGAATGTCATTGATGAATATATTGATGACGGCTGGTCGGGAACAAATTTTGACAGACCGAGTTTTCAAAGAATGATTGAGGATATAGAGGCAGGAAAAATCAACTGTGTTGTAACGAAAGACCTTTCCCGTCTTGGCAGAAATTATATTATGACAGGACAATATACAGAATTGTATTTCCCTAGTCATAATGTCCGCTACATAGCGATTGATGACGGTGTAGACAGCGAAAAAGGCGAAAGTGAGATTGCACCATTTAAGAACATCATCAATGAATGGGTGGCAAGAGATACAAGCCGTAAAGTCAAATCAGCATTTAAGACAAAGTTTGCGGAGGGGGCTCATTACGGTGCTTATGCTCCGTTAGGATATAAGAAACACCCTGACATCAAAGGAAAACTGTTGGTTGATGATGAAACAAAATGGATTATTGAAAAAATCTTTTCCCTAGCCTATCAAGGTTACGGAAGTGCAAAAATCACAAAGCAGTTAAGAGCAGAAAAAGTTCCGACAGCGTCATGGCTAAATTTTACAAGATACGGTACTTTTGCACATATCTTTGAGGGAAAACCCGAAAGTAAGCGTTATGAGTGGACGATTGCTCATGTCAAGGCGATATTGAAAAGTGAGGTTTATATCGGAAACAGTGTTCACAATATGCAGTCTACGGTATCGTTCAAGAGCAAAAAGAAAGTGCGTAAGCCCGAAAGTGAATGGTTTCGAGTAGAAAACACTCACGAGCCGATTATTGACAAGGAAGTGTTCTATCGTGTGCAGGAGCAGATAAAATCAAGACGCAGACAGACAAAGGAAAAGGCAACGCCGATTTTTGCAGGGCTTGTCAAGTGTGCGGATTGTGGTTGGTCTATGAGATTTGGAACGAATAAGACAAATAAAACGCCTTACAGTTATTATGCTTGCAGTTACTACGGGCAGTTTGGCAAAGGTAATTGTTCTATGCACTACATTCGTTATGATGTGCTGTATCAAGCCGTATTGGAACGCTTGCAGTATTGGGCTAAGGCAGTACAGCAGGACGAAGAAAAGGTATTGAACAAGATACAGAAAGCTGGCAATGCAGAGAGAATACGGGAAAAGAAGAAAAAGGCAAGTACATTGAAGAAAGCCGAGAACAGACAAAATGAGATTGACCGTTTATTTGCGAAAATGTATGAAGATAGAGCCTGTGAGAAGATAACAGAGCGAAATTTTGTGATGTTGTCCAGCAAGTACCAAAAAGAACAGATAGAACTGGAACAGCAGATAACAAGCCTAAGAGAAGAACTAAGTAAAATGGAACAGGATATGATAGGTGCTGAAAAGTGGATTGAGTTAATCAAGGAATATTCCGTACCAAAGGAACTGACAGCACCATTATTAAATGCCATGATAGAAAAAATCCTCATACATGAAGCAACAACGAATGAGGATAACGAAAGAATACAGGAAATTGAGATATATTACCGATTTATTGGAAAAGTTGAGTAATCAACAAGAGTAATATTTTTAACTAAGGGAAACCGGGAACTCCAATCCAGATATTGAACTGTTAGCACCAATTGCAAGACTGCTACATATTTCCCTTGATACCCTGTTGTCTTTTCATGAAAATCTGACAGACGTTGAAATTACAGAACTTATTCAGGAAATGGACAAAATGTTTTCAGCAGAAGGTTACGAAAAGACCTATCAATGGGCAGTAAATATCATAAAAGATTACCCTAACTGCAACATGCTTATCTGGCAGGTGGCGGTGATGCTTGACTCGCGAAGAATCATAGGTCAGTGTGAGC
>URIN01000069.1 GCA_900547915.1 uncultured Clostridium sp.
GTATGACCCGTGATCATGCAGTGAAGACCGGCATCTGCAAATATCTCTCTTGTTGTTTCGTGATTACGCTGCATATCGCCTTTGCCGATTATAGCATAAAACGGTGAAGGAGCTATCATCGGGTGATGTGTCATTGCAATAACATACTGATCATGTTCCTGAGCGTCTTTGAGCTGTTCAAGTATCCATTTCATACAGTCATCTGAAAATCCCGAGCCGCTTTCACCCTCTGGCTTATAGTTTGTATCATCATTAAGCGCAAACAAACGGTATCCCGGTGCAAGCTGAACAACGTAGCTCATAGATTCCTTATGGCAGGAAATTGCCTCGTTCGGGCCGAACTCATAATACATATCCCAAAGGTCATGCCTGTCCTCAACAGCGGGATAATCAACAGCTTCATCGCCCACATATCCGTCCGTAACGCCGCCGTCACGGAAATCGTGTGTGGCTGTTATAACATAAACACGCTTGCCGCGCTTTTTAAGGTCACGAAGCATCTCTATAAATTCAGAATGAGAATCGAGTTCTCCGTTGTGTGTTGTATCTCCCGAAAGCAAAACAATATCGGTTGAATCGTCCTGACACAGCATATCAAAACCTGCTTTCAGAACAAGATCGCTGTCTTTAATAACCATCTGGGACTTTGATTCAGCCTTTTCGTAAGCTTTGCCGGATGTGCCTACCTTTCTGGAATAATAGTGAGTATCCGTAATAACCTGGATTTTCAACGGTTCATTTTTGCTGCCGCTAAGCTTATTTGCCATCTTTTTACCTCCTGTTTATTCCTCGCTTCAGTCGCGCGGGGAAATCTTTATTTCTCCCTCTTTAACGCTTGAACTGAGCGTTATTTCAATAATTCCGGGTTCACGTTCGGTAAAGTCTATCTCATTGCCATTCAAAGTTACGCAATAGGAATTCTTATCCGAAAGGCACACAAGAATAGTATATGCCGTTGAAGAGCCGTAATATTTAAACGCAATATCAGCGGAATTCTCAGTGGTAATCTGTTTATCAGTCCACACATCAAAACCTGTTGTTACAGTGCCGGGCTTATAGTAAGCGTTTGCCCACACACATATGGGAGCAGAAAGGCCGCCGAAATTGTGGAACCAGCCGCCGCGCTGTGTCTTAATACCGAAACATTCATAAGTGTTGTATGAAAAATCTGTTTCAGCTTTCCACATATCGAGTGCGCGCTTTGCTATCTCAAACGCAAAATCAGTTTCAGCGAGGTCAAACATGGTTTTCCAAAGGAACCACTGATGGCTCATCCATACATTGCCGTTCCAGTAGCCGTCATCGAAATAATATGACGCACTCATATCTACTGCGGAGATACCGCTCTTGCTCCACATCTCATTTGGATTTTTAATATGAGAAAGAAGTCTTGATGTTCTTTCCGGTGTTGCGGCGCCGGCAACAATCGGATAAACTCCGTCCATACCCTTATTCATATTCTCACCCTGCTCATTTCTAAGATATGCGCAGAGATTTTTATTTTCATCATAAACAGTGTATGAATAATAACCGCACTTTTCATCCCATGCAAGAGCATTGAGCGCTGCTGTTGAAGTGTCTATATCACGCTGAAGTCTTTCAGCATCCTCTTCTTTTCCGAGAGCAACGGCAACCATTTTCATTATCTTTGCCGCTCTGATTATCTGAGAAGTTGAGATGCATGGGCAGATCCTATCCATCATCTGTTTATCAATCATATACACCTGTGCTGGATAATCATCCATTCCGGAGCAGGAATACCAATAATCATACGTTGTAAGCAGACCGTTTTTAAACTTTGCAGTGGTTGAACCGTTCTCAC
This sequence comes from uncultured Clostridium sp., assembly GCA_900547915.1. Classification (GTDB taxonomy): domain Bacteria; phylum Bacillota; class Clostridia; order Oscillospirales; family Acutalibacteraceae; genus Eubacterium_R. The sequence continues at coordinate 1,823 of URIN01000069.1, forward strand.
CCGCAAGGAAACGGTAGTAACGCATCATTTTATCATAAAGCGCAAACAGGGGCTGTTTGTCCTCAGCACGCTTAAGCATTTCAAGGTACTGTGCAAACTGAGTTGGGACAAGGCTGCCGTGAAGCAGGAATGCGAAATCCTTGTTATCATCATCTGAAAGATATGTTTCAAGGATATACTTCGCTTTTTCAGGGCTGAATTCAAGAACGCCGATACCTATAATACCGCTGTCCCAAGTATAAAAGCTGTCCCACCTTTTGCCGGGAGTAAAGTGAATAACGTTTGTACCGTGTTTATATACAGGGTAAACAACATTTGTAAGAAGTGTTGATTTAAGTATATCAGTTGAAAGAGTGTATTTTCTACCGTCATTGTTAAGGCCGTTATCCTCGGGAGTACTTGCCGCTTTATATATAGCCTCATACTCTTCATCAGAAAGAGGCTCAAACGGCTTTTCAGAAACCACCATATACTCGGTATGAGTTGAATTCGGATCAATGAATATTGATTTTACAAGAACATTGTGGAAAAAGCCCTCATCGCTCTTCTTTTCGGAAAAGCTTTCAGAGAATGTTCGTCTGAGTTCATCGTAAGTATGGTCGCCGTTTGAAAGTCTGTTGGGAAGCGCATCTTCAAGGCAGCCAGAATCAAGAGTTCTCTCTCTTGTTTTTTCGTTATTTGTAAGTATATAGAAAGTCTGCTGAGCCTCGGGATAATAAAGCTTGCAGCGCAGGCCTCTGCCGCATTTTTCAGACTCCATTTCTGGTGTAAAGCCGTGCTTTTCAAGAGAGGCAGAAATATTGCCCCGCTCTCCTTTTTCGGTGATAACGAGCACATCAAGCTCAACACCCGCTGTGCCGAGACTTGAAAGAGTAAGCTCATTTGTTTTCTCAACATCAAATGAAATAAACGCAAGATCATCACTGTGGGGAAAAACAACTGCTTTGCCGTTAAGTGTAAACTGAGCATCACCCTCAGTTGCGGACTTGTATCTGACGGTGAGAACGGGATTTTCAAACCCACTCATATCCGCTTTGTATGAAACGCAGTCCCCTTTCTCACATCCGAAAGGCTTTAATCCAAGCGCGGGAACGTGGTAGTTTTCACATCTGTCTCCGAGGCCGAAACCGCCGACAAAACGATAGTCAGAGAACTGACCTTTTGCCATTCCGTCCGGGTTTTCGGTATCCCACGGGCGAGGATTTGCATATGTATAGTTTTCATAATCATTTGCGCCGATAACGAGCGCCTTCTCGGGAGTATGAAGCTTTGTGAAAAGAGGCTTGGGATACTCCATAGCCGAATATCCGTTTAAAATGCAGTTTTGCTTTAAAGGTGTGTTATTAACGAATTCGCAACGCATAAGATAAGCCGCATCGTTTATGCGTGAAAACGAAACGTCACAGTATATCATATCTTTCCACATAAGCTCATAGCGGTATGAATAGAAAGAATAATCGCCCTTACAGCTCCACAGATGATAGTTGCTGGGGAAAGTTACATTGGGAACTGGCACGGAAGAATTCCACACCGTTGGGTGAACAGAAAAATCAAATCTTGCGCCGGAGGAAAGATCTGTATCAGACACCCTTGAAATTCCCATATATTTTTTGGAATAAGGGCCCCACAGGGGCATGGTTTTACTGATATCGCTCATAATAGCACCTCTTGTTTACACTTTATATTCAATATATTATAATTTATTTCTTTAGCTTTGGCAATAGATTATTATTGACAAACTTTTTAAATTAAAGTAAAATTTATTATGACTTTATTATGACTTTATGTATAAAATTGATAATGATCTCAGAATGAAAGGATGAGTTTGTTGAATATAGACGCAAACGTGCAAAAGGTACTCAGCGCACTGCTCAAAAGGTGGAGACTGCTTTTGATTTTCGCCGTTATAGGCGCAATTCTTGCCGCAGTTTTCACAGCGCGCTTCACTACCCTTACATATACATCGTCAATTGAATTTTTGGCTTATGCCATAGATTCAAACCAGGAACTTCAGGATTCCACTGCAAGCGCACAGCAAGCCAGTGAAACCAGCAAAATGAACTACGCAATGAAAATGCTTGATACTTATATTGAGGTATTCAAGACAAATCAGTTCAACCAGGCTGTTGCGGATCAGCTGAACAAAGTATATAACACGGATTACACGGCAGGCACTATCAAAAACGCTATTATGATTGAAAAAGTTGAAAATACGGCAATGTTTCTGTTTACCATAACAACGAGCGATGCCGATTTAAGCTATCATATAGCACAGAGCCTTGAAGTATGCGTGCCTGATGCTATGAAAAACACAAACAGCGGACTTGTGCAGGCGTCAGTTGAGGACCCCCCGATAAAAGCGACCTCAGCCGAAAGTATGAACTATCCGCAAAAATGCGTTATCGGCGCTCTGGCGGGTATTTTCGTTGCTGGACTTTATGCCGTTTTGCGTGACTTCCTTGACGTACGCATCAAGGGAAGGGATGACCTTGCTGAAAGATACAACATTCCCGTTCTTGGCAGCGTACCCGAATTTGAGCTTTCTAATGTAAAGCAAAAGAAGGGAGCGAAGAAAAATGGCTAAAAAGAAAAAAGAGAATGCCTCTTCAACCCGTTTTCTGCTCAAAAACGCGATAATGGATCCTAGCCTTAAATTTAGGGTTGAGGAAGCATACAAATCAATAAGAACTAACATTATGCTCTCTGTAATTAAGAAGGGCTGCAAGATTATAGTAGTATCCTCTTCAATGGCAAACGAGGGCAAAACCACCACAACAACTAATCTGGCAATCTCAATATCACAGGCAGACCAGAGAGTTCTGCTTATTGACGGTGACTTGAGAAAGCCCAAGGTCCATCACTATTTTTCAATTCCAAATGCTCCGGGGCTTACAAATTATCTCGGTGCGGAAGCAAACAGCCGAACATCTCAAAAAGTTGACCTGTTCAGCATCATCCACCCAACGGAATACAAAAATCTTTCCGTTATAGCGTCCGGCTCTATTCCGCCAAATCCTGCGGAAGTTTTGGGATCTGAAATGATGTCTGAATTCATCAAAGAGGTTGCGCAGCATTTTGATTACATTATCATTGACACACCGCCAATAAACGTTGTTTCTGACGCGTTGCCCGTAATTAGAGAATCTGACGGTGTTGTTATGGTCGTTCGCGCAAACTCATCAACTCATCCTGAGCTGCAGAAAGCTCTTGATGCGCTCAAATTCATCGATGCAAAAATTCTTGGTTTTGTTGTAAACTATGAATCTGAAAACAGATCAAAACACGGCTATTATAACTACAGCGATTACACATACTGATATACGGAGGCGGTAATATGGTATTGAACAGTTTTACGGAAACCCACTGCCATATTCTGCCCGGAATTGATGACGGCTCACCTGATATTGAGACAAGCCTTGCTATGATTGCAAAACTTCAGGCTCAAGGCGCACAGGCAATAATCTGCACACCGCATTATTACAGCGACTGCATTTCGCTTGATGATTTTCTTTCTAAGCGTGACGCTGCATATGAAAAGCTGAAAGCCTCTCTGCCTCCCGACAGCCCCAGAATACTTCTAGGAGCAGAGGTCTATATAAGCAAATATCTTTTCGGAAATGAAAACATAGAAAGAATAAGGATAAAGGGTACTGACTATGCCCTTATCGAGCACTCTTTCAGAGATGAGTTTTCTGAAAAAACGTGTGAACGGCTTGAAAGTCTTATCTGTGACTGGGGTGTAACACCCATTCTTGCCCACATTGAGCGATACGGCGCACTTATGGGGAATTCCAAAACTCTAGATTACCTGCTTGAACTCGGGTGTGTTGCACAGGTAAACATAAGTTCATTTGCTGATGCGCACAGAAAGATAAAGAAAAAACTTTTCAAATATCTTGAGGCAGGCAAGATCACGCTTATCGGCAGTGACTGCCATAATCTTACAACACGCGCTCCCGAATACGGTGAGGGCACTGCGGAGATAATCAAAAAATGCGGTAAAGACGCATTGCAGGAATTGCTGGAAAATTCAAACCGCCTTGCAGACGGTAAAACACTGTAATAAAAAGGGCAGACCTTATAAGGTCTGCCTTTTCTGTTTATATAAGTTATTTTGCACTGTTACATTCATAAATCACTTTTCCGTGTCTGATGGTTCTGAGAACCCTGATGTTTTTTAGTTCCTCTGGGTCAGTTTCGAGCGGGTCTGCGCTGAGCACTGTGAAATCCGCAACTTTGCCGGGTGATATACTTCCCTTTGTGTTTTCCTCAAAATACTGATAAGCGGCGTTTACCGTAACGGCTTTCAGTGCGCTGAGCACGCTTATTTTCTGCTTTTCACCCAAAAGCTCGCCTCTTTTGGTAATCCTGTTTACGGCACACCAAAGCGTTTCTATCATATCAGGCTCTATCACGGGTGAATCCTGATGCATTGTAAACGGCACGCCGTATTTTTCCGCCCAAACGGCGGGACTTAGATTTTCAGCTCTTTCAAATCCGAGGTTTTCAATATGAACATCTCCCCAATGATAGACGTGAGCTGAAAAGAAAGAAAGCACAACGCCTAGTTCTTTTGCGCGCCGAAGCTGCTCCTCTGTTATGAACTGGGCGTGTATCATAACCGGGCGCAATTCTTTAAGGGATGGATATTCTTTTTCAGCCTTTTCAAGGCAGTTCAAAAACTGCTCGCATGCAGCGTCTCCGTTGCAGTGCGCTATTATCTGAACATCATTCTGAGCGGCATCTCTCATTGCAGAAATCACTTCATCATCGCTCATTGTTGAAGTTCCGAAGCAATCATCAGTGCCGTTATATGGCTTTTTCATCCACGCTGTTTTACCCTGAGGTGAACCATCAAGGAATATCTTTATTCCGCCGGCTTTAAAACCGTTTTTATACTTAAGCACCGTTTCAGGCAATTCATTTTTTACCGCTTTAAATGCCTCTGTGTCAAAATATGCAACGAGGTCAACAAACAGAGATTTCTCTTCAACAAGCGCCTTATACAGCGGGAGCATTTCGTTTACCGCCATTCCATCCTGCACAGTTGCTATGCCGTATGACGCATATTTATTTTGAGCGTCTGTAAACGCTTTTTTTATTTTTTCAGCGGACGGCTGCGGCGTTTTTTTAAGGTATTCAAAAAACGCGTTTTCCTCCATATAGCCCGTAAGTTTTCCGCCCTTTATTTCTATTTTTCCTCCTGGAGGGCATTTTGATTTTTCAGTTACACCGAGTTTCCTGAGTGCAGCGGAATTGAAAATCCCCATGTGACCTGATTTATGCTGAATTACGATCGGATTATGCGGTACCGCATCATCAAGTGCAGACAGCGGCGGGTTCTGTTTTCCTTCAAACAGATTATTGTCATAACCCCGGGCAATTACCCACTCTCCGTGTTTTATATTCTGTCTCTTATACACATCTCCGAGCCCACGAGACGGACTCCTATCTC
>URIN01000070.1 GCA_900547915.1 uncultured Clostridium sp.
CAGGGATATGAACGTAATTTCGGTATTAAAAAAGCCCAGGGAAAATATATCCACTTTATGGACAGTGATGACCTGCTTGAACCCGACTGTTATGAAAAGACATATGCCTATGCGAGTGAAAATGACGCTGATCTGATTTTATTTGAAGCTAAATCTTTTTTTGAAAACGAACGTCTGGAAAAGGAAATGCCGCAATACAAAACGTGCTATACGAGAAAACTGGCATATCCAAAAATATACAGCGGCAAAGATTTATTTGTTTTGATGCGCAGCACTGCAGGCATAATGGTATCTCCATGCTTACAGCTTGTAAAGCGTGAACGGCTCATAAACAGTAACATTGAATTTCCTGCCCTCAAAATGATGGAGGACAATCTTTACGTATATCAAACCCTTACAAGAGCAAACAGCGCAATAGTTTTGCACGACTCATTTTATAAAAGAAGAGTACGTGAAAATTCCACAATGACTGCTTACAAAGAAAAAGAAGCAGTAAAGGCTATTGCATACACCATTCATGAATTTATCAAAGACTACGAAAGCTCGGCCGAATCTTTTGATTACAGCGCCGCGATTTTTGAACATATCATAATGTTTTGCAAAGACCTGAAAAGATACTATAATAATCTTTGTAAAAAACAGGCAAAAGAAAACTGCCTTGATAAACTGGGGGATATGAAAAACGTTGTTGCATTATGCCTGTTCATTGCAGATTCTTGTGAGCAGGAAGATATGCGAATATATACAACAGTGCAGTACAGAGAACTGCATTACAAACTGCTGAAAGCTTACAGAGACAAATCCGAAATAAACGCTAAGCTTCAGCAGACATATAAAGAAAAATCAGATATAAACGCAAAACTCCAGCAGGCATATAAAGAAAAATCTGCCAAAACAAAAGAAATAAAAAAACTAGAAAAGCATTCCCTGTATCCGTTTCTTAAAAAAATTAAAAGAGCAGTAAAAAAGCACTGATTTTTTGAAAGCAGAGTATTTGAACAGGTGAAAATCAGAAAGTCAAGATAAAACAGAACTTATTATTAAGCAACCCGTTGCGGAGGAAACATGAAGACTTACGATTCCGAAATAAACATTTGCATGATTACTGACAAAGACTATATCATGCCTGCCTGTGTGGCAATAAACTCACTTATAGCCAACAAGAGCAGTGAAAAATATAATCTTTACATTATCACGTCAAATATTTCCGAAGATAAGGAAAACGTTTTTAAAAAGTTTGAAAAAGAAGATGTAACAGTCCGCATTATCAGTGACAACGCGGAGAAAAGATTCAACGAGATTCACAACTTTTCGGCTAATTCAACATGCACAGCGTCAATAGCGGCACTTTTGAAATTTGTAATCCCCGATCTTCTGACTGATATTGATAAAGTTCTGTATCTAGACAGTGACATTATAGTTGAAAAAGACCTTGGAAAACTTTACTCAACAGAACTTGAAGACAATTACGCTGCGGTTGTTGAGGATAGTTGTAAGCTCTTCGAAAGAGATAAATATTCTGCGGACGTTACCCGCTATTTTAACAGCGGCGTAATGCTTTTAAATCTAAAAAAAATGCGTCAAAACAACATAAGCGCTGTACTGACCGAAGCAAAAAGGAATATTTATGATGACACACAGGTAGATCAGAATATTTTTAATATGGTTTTTGAAGGAAAAGTAATAAGACTGCCTATTATATATAATCTTTCTCCGAATAGTATTGAAAACACGTCAATCAATCTGATCAACCAAACATACGGCACTGAATATAAAGCAAAGAGCGAACTTTTCTCAAACGCATCAATAATACATTTCAGTTCAAAAGATAAGCCTTGGAAAGAACCGTGCGCTGCTCTTGCATACAAATGGAGACACTATTATCTGTCTCTCAATGGCGCTAACAGCATTGAACACAAAGAAAGATACGGAATTTCCGCTGTTATAACCTGCCATAACGCAGAAAATCAAATTGAAAACACTGTTAAATCAGTACTTGATCAGAATTTCAGTGATTTCGAAATAATAATAGTTGATTATGGCTCAACAGATGCAACAGAAGAGTTAATACAAAAGTACACTGAAAAATATAATAATATTACTTCTTATCACCTGACAGAAAGCAGCAAAGAAAATGCCTGCAATTTCGGCATTAAGAAAGCTCAGGGAAAATATATTCATTTCATTGACTGCGGTGATATAATAGAGCCTGACTGCTGGAAAAAAGCATACTCTTACGCAATCGAGAATGAAATACAGCTTATTATATTTAATTCTGAAGACGAAAACGCTAAAGAAGTGATAAGTGAGGTTTATCCGAAAACATATACTGGCAAAGAACTTTTTTCGCTTATATGCAATTCTGAAGCATTGCATATGAGAACCGGTATGATGATTGCTAAGCGTGAATTTCTGACAGAAAACGGCATTGCATTTCCCGAAACAGGCACTTCTGCCGATAAATTTTACATTTATAAAACTATTACCAACGCAACCAGCATAATAGTTTTGCCTGACGTATTTTATAAAACAGGAATACATGAAAACATAAACTCTTCTGACATCGGTGAAAAAGAAAAAATAATCAGTCTTTTCAGCACTATTATTAAATTGACAGACGATTACAGCAATCAAGAAGATATAAACAAATGCAACAAAACTGCATTCAAATATATCCAAGCACTTTGCGCAGAACTTAAAAAGCAATATTACAGTTTTGAGAAAAAGTACGGCAAAGAAAAATGTGTTGAAGAACTAGGTACAATCACAAGCGCTGTTGACTTATGTATGTTTATAGCAAGTTCAGGAGCGCACAGCGGACTTTGTAAATGTACAGGTGAACTATACAGGGAACTAAACGCAAAAATTAAGCAGACTTACAAAGAAAAGTCTGAGATAAACGCAAAACTGCTGCAGACCTACAGGGAAAAATCCGAACTGAATGCAAAACTTAAACAAACCTACAAAGAGAAGTCTGAAAAGACAAAGCAGATAAAAAGGCTGGAAAAATACTCGCTATATCCGTTGCTTAAGAAAATAAAAAAGTCGCTGAAAAAATAATATAAACAGAACAAAACGCCTGAGTTCAATGAACTCAGGCGTTTTACTTTAATACTTAATATTTTTTATTCTTGAGTAGTTGTAACTTTCTGAACATCGGCGAGAGAATCGGGGATTGTAATTCCAAGCTGTGACGCAACATCGGAATTAATTACCTTAAAGCTGTCCTCAACCGTTACAACGGGATACGTTGCGGCAGACTGACCGCCGAGAACATCAACGGCAATCTGACCTGTTTTTTCTCCGAGAGCAACATAATCTATTGAAGCTGATGCAAGGCATCCTTTCTTTACCTGCTCTATTTCAGAGCCGTAAACTGGAATACCCGCAGCCGCAGCCTGCTCAAGAACAACGCTCATATTCTCAACAACATTATTATCAGTCAGATTGGTAATGGCATCAACCTGGGTAACAAGCGAAGCTGAAACAGAAGCAAGTTCCGAAGCCTCTGTGATACCTTTTTCAACAACAGTAATTCCAAGAGCGGAGCACTGCTTTTTAAGTCTTTCAAGCTGGCTTAGTGAGTTTGACTCGCTTGTTGTGTAAATAACACCCAGTTTTGTAAGCTCAGGCTGAAGCTGTTTGATAATTTCTACCTGACCCTCAACATCAAAAGAATCTGCCGTACCCGTGCAATTGTTTCCAGGAGCGTCCATTGACTGAACAAGGCCTGCTGAAACCGGGTCTGAGATAGCGCAGAAAATTACGGGAATATTTGATGAAGCACTCTGAACGGCGGAATATGCCGCAAGAGCCGCAGGGGTAGCCACTGCGATTATCATATCATAATCGCCAGCAACCATCTGAGCAGCATAGCTCTGGCAATCAGCATCTGCGCTTCCGCTTGAACCGATTTGAACATCATATGAAATTCCTGCTGCATCAAGTGCATTTTTAACACCTTGAGTACAGTTATCAAGGCTTGAATGTGTCATATACTGAAGAATAGCAACCTTTTGGGTTGAATCAGAAGCATTATTTCCTGTTTCGCCTGAAGAACAGCCCGCAAAAATTGCTGTGATCAGTAAAGCGCTTAGTAAAACGGCTAAAAACTTTTTCAAAATAAATTCCTCCTAAAAATTTATGAATTTATTATATCATCAAGACATATTGAATTTCAATAAAAATAAAACCGCAGATCAGTTTTTCTTTGAATCCTGGCATTTCCAGTCAATAAATCTTATTACTTCATCGAAATCATTACCGCTGAGTGAGCGCAGTTTCTTAATAACAAGCTGTTCTTCCTCAGAAAGCGCCGAAAGCGATTCGGTACAGTACCCGCTGGGTTCCTCAGGCGCGGCAACCGAAAGATAACCAGACTCTCTCCTGCCGCTCATGAGATAATCAACAGAAACGCCGAAATAATTGGCAAGCGCCACATAAACTTCATCCTTTGGCTTTGTATCTATCTCATATCTTCTGTAAGTTGCGCTTTTAATTCCGATAGCATCAGCAACCGTCTGTGAATTTACACCTTTTTCACGTCGCAATGCTTTTAATCTTAACGCAAGTTCCGACTTTTCACGCATATTATTTTCACTCCCTTTGAGCTTATGTGATAATTATACACATAATTCGACACTACGTCAACGAAATTCACATTTATTTAATTTAAAAATAACATACTAAATTGTGACATTTTTATATCAATAGTTGACAAAAATGTTACAGTGATGTTAATATATTAAAAATATATTAATTTATATATTAATTATAAGGGGGTTAAAATATGAAAAGACTGCTCAGTATGCTGCTTGCGGCCATATGCGCGGTGGGCACCGTTTCATTTTCCGCTACAGCAAATGCTACAAGCGATTCATACACACAGCTTATAAAAGCTGGCTTCCCATCTTCTTATGCAACAAAACTTTCAGCTCTCAAAGATAAATATCCAAATTGGAATTTTGAGCCTATGTTCGTTGGTGAAGAACTGGATGAAGCAGTGGCAAATGAAAGGTCTCCGCATTCCCAGCAGCTTATACAGAAAACCACTTCCAATAATTCAAGAAATTTTTACTGCACATGTTCATCATGCTATAAGAACGGCAATTATGTTATCCAAGAGGGAAGCAGCTGGGTATCTGCTTCTGAAAGTGCCGTTAAATACTATATGGACCCAATGAATTTCTTTGATGAAAAATACATATTCCAGTTTGAGACAACCTCTTACAATTCTGCTCAGACAACTTCAGGAATAGAAACTATCATAAAAAACACATGGATGTATAATTCATATATTACATATAAGGACAGCAACGGTAACACTCAGACATACAAAAGCTCCGCATACCCAAACGGAGTAAAATATTCACAGGCAATTCTTGATGCCGCAAAGGGCAGCGGAACAAGTGCATACTACCTTGCTTCACGAATAGTTCAGGAAGTCGGCGGTAAAACCAATTCCGCAGGAGGCGCTTGCGGCACGAATTCGTCCTATCCAGGTATATACAACTATTACAACATAGGCGCAAACACAGGTTATCTTGACGGGCTCAAATGGGCTGCCACCACATCATCAGGATACACAACAAATACAAACGCTAGACTCAGATCTGCACCTACAACAAATTCCACAAGCATAATAACAGTTCCATCCGGAACAAAAGTAAATGTACTGTCAGTGACCGGAGTTCAGGCTGACGGTTATAAATGGTATCAGGTAAAAGTTACAGTCAATTCAAGAACATACAGCGGATATATACGAAGCGACCTGATAGATGACGGTGACAGATACAACAGACCGTGGACAAACCCATACGATTCAATAGTAAACGGTGCAAAATATATAGCAACCAATTTTTCCGAAGACCAAAATACAGGCTATCTGCAAAAGTTCAATGTAAATCCCGAGTCATCGAATATGCATTCGCATGAGTATATGGCAAATGTTCAGGCTCCTTCTTCAGAAGCAGGCAACACCTACAAAGCCTATGTTGAGGCAGGACTTCTGTCTGCATCAAAAACATTTGTTATTCCCGTGTATGACAACAATGAACCAGGAATTACCGGGCTCAATGTTTATGCACGAGGCAACGGGGGCAAAAGCCTTTATCTTGAATGGAATGCAGTTGCAGGTGCCACATCATATAAGGTCTATATTGTGTCAGACACAACAAGTTATTTAAAAGGAACAGTTAAAGATACTAAGTTCACATTCACAGATCTTACCCCGTCATGGGAATATGATGTTCTTATTGTTGCAAACGATTCAAAGAATTCAACAAGCGGAATTTATACAATATGCGCTGCTCCTGCACCTGTTGAAAACTTTGACGCTCAGCTTCTTGATTCAAACACCATAATGGCAACATGGGATACAACAAGCTGCCACGGATACTATATTGAATGGGCAACAGATAAAAACTTCACTCAAAACAAAAGCTCAAAATACATAACAAGCAGTTCAACAAGCAGTATCACAATTGATACGCCATACAACGCAGATAAGTATTATGTTCGCTTAAGAACATGGAAAACATTTAACGGCGGATACGTATTCGGCGATTTTGCACCTGTTAGTGATCTTACTGACAATCTTATAATGCCGCAGGGTTTTAAAACTACATCGCGCGGCAATAACGGCAATTCACTTTCCATAGACTGGAACGATGTAACAGATTCAAGCGGATATAAGGTTTACATTGTTTCAGGAGACACAGAATATTTCAAAGGTGATGTTAAAGACAGCAGCTTCACATTTACAGATCTGACACCCGGCTGGGAATACGAGGTAAAAGTTGAGGCTTACAATGACAGCAAATCATCAGAAGCTCATTACAGAATATGTGCCGCTCCCGCAGCAGTTACCGGATTTAATGCGCAGATAGTTGACGAAAACAATGTTAATCTTTCATGGGATACACAGGCAGGAAACGGGTATTTCATTCAGTGGGCAACAGACGCCGATTTTAAAAATAATGTAGGCAGCACAATTTTATCCTCACCTACAGTTACAAACTACAAAATGAGCTTTACTAATGCTTACGAGTACTACGTGCGCATCAGTTGCTTTAAAAACTTCAACGGCGAAAACATTTACGGCGATTATTCACAGACGATTAATCTTAATCTGATGCTGCCGCAGATAACAGGACTTAAAGTAACTTCTTACAGTAACAACGGTACAAGCGTTAATGTTGACTGGAACGATGTAAAAGGCGCAGATGGCTACAGAGTCTATAT
>URIN01000071.1 GCA_900547915.1 uncultured Clostridium sp.
GGAGTCCGTCTCGTGGGCTCGGAGATGTGTATAAGAGACAGAAAAATGATGTACCTAATTTAAAGAAAGAAAAGAAGGTACTCGAGTCAAGTATTTCATTAGCTGAACAGAACATAAAGTTTTATGAAAAAACAATTAAAAAGATTGAAAAAGATATTGAAGATTTCAATAAAAAGAAAAACAAATAATCAATTCAATAAATAAACTATTTAAAGCTAAAATGCTTATAGACAAAGAATCAGTTAGCAAAATTTCTAAGAACAGATCAATAGTGAATTAATAATAACAAAAGCCAAGAACACGGAAGAATCTATGCTCTTGGCTTTTGTTTAAGTATTGAAACTATTTGTCATGTTAAGTAACTCAACATTTTATATTTTGTATTTTACCTTGATTAATGTTATGCCTCCATTGCGAAACCAGCACTGCTCATATAGTTATCTATTTTCTGTATATTCTCGCTTTGGAAGTTTTCAAACACATCGGAATAAGTATCAAGAGTAATGCTTATATCTGTATGACCGAGCAGATCTTGCAGAACTTTCACAGGCATTCCGCCCTCAATACAACGAGTTGCGTATGTATGGCGCAGACTGTGAAGCGTAAGCTTGCCTTTTACAGTTTCGTCCTTAATATTATACTTTTTCAAAACTCTGTGAAATTCCATATTAACCTGATTCGTTGACAACAACTGACCTTTTTTTGAGTGAAACAGCATTCCGTCATCAGTAGGAACATAATTCGCAATCAGCTTGTCAATCACAGGCTTAACCATTGAATTTATCGGTATCTGACGATTGCCTTTTTCTGTCTTAGGAGTATCATTCAAAAACGACTCACCGTGAAGATCTTTTGCAATAGTTTTATCCACATTAATGAAATTGAACCTTGTATTTATATCATTCCTGCTTAAGGCATTTATCTCACCCATTCGCATTCCTGTAAACATAGAAATCAGCATTTGCTCTTTATAAAGAATGCTGTTATCAGTTTGAAGTGCATTGAAAAATGCCTTTTGCTCTTCCATAGTGAGTGCTCTTGTTTTTACGGTTCTCTGCCTTGATTTCGGTTTTTTCACATCCGCCATCGGGTTTTCAACTATTATCTTTCGTCTGACTGCCTCGTTAAATGCCTGACTCATCATCAAGTATATTTTTCTTATGGTTGACTGCGAGTAATCAATTTTAGAAAGGATAAGTTGTTTGAGCATTGTGGAGTCAATCTTTTGAATCGGTATGTCGTTTATATCTTTAAAGTGTTTCATAGTTTCAAGATGACGGCTGTAAGTCTGCTTTTGAATCTCATTCATAGCAAGCTTTTCATCAAGTATCTGCTTGGTGATCTGCCCGAAAGTTATATTATTGGCATTCACAAACTTGCCTGTATACATATCGTTTTTGACCTTACGGAGTTTTTCTTTGACCTCGTTAGGAGTATTGCCTATGATAGTCTTTCTTTTGCGAACGCCGTTGCTGTCAAACCCAAGATTAATTTGAGCCATCCACTTTTTCTTTACATTACTGTAAAAGATAGAGCCCTCGCCATATACATTTTTCGGCTTTTTTCTGGTTGCCATATTCCGCACCGCCTTTCTTTTATATCTGTGTGTTGTGCATTTAAACATAGATTTTGCTAATAATCAAGTCTTTTGGAAAATTAATTTTACAGATAAAAACACAAAAATCAAACCGTGAACTAGGTACGGTTCACGGTTTGGTGATGAACAATATAAAAGTGACAATGAAAAGATTTCTAATCATTTGATTTCCTGTTCAAGATTTCTGAAAGTATCTGTGTCAAAGAAATCGGCTATTGAAATATCCAGACCATCACAGATTTTCTTAATCGTAGTGATGCTTGGATTTTTACTTTGATTGTATATTATCGATTTGACTGTTGTATAGGGAACACCAGAAATGGTTGCAAGTCGGCAGAAATTAAGTCCGCGCTCGTTACATAGTTCTTCTATTCGTAATTTTGTAGCTTCAACAATAGTCATAAGTATCACTCCCAACAAAATTATGATACTAATTTTGCGAGAGTTATATAGACTATAAATTATACTAATTACGATATATAGTCTTTGTATCTCTTCGACTGCTATCGCAATAAATGTAAACAGTTCGTCGTAACTTTTTTATTTCCACAAATATTTATTCCTTAAATGATCAGCATAATCGTGAGAAATTACTCCATCTGTAATTTCTGCAGCGTTAATGCTTCCGTATAGTTCAACCCAAAGACAATCCATTAATGATGAACCATTTTTTAATCCCCTTTTGTATTCATGCAAATCATGCAACAACTATTGAGGAAGATCGTACTCATCCAAGTCGTATTCATTGCAAATATTGTTTACGGCTTCAGCAAACAACGATCTGGACTTTTTGTGGTTTACTGTATTTTCATTTTTTAATCGAAGATACATATTTCTTAATTCTGCCCAAAGGTCTTTTTCTTTAATTAGTTTTATCTTTTCGTCAAGCATATAAAACCCATTGCCTTGTTCTTCCCAAGTATAAGAATGCTTTTTCTTATTAAACCTTATGTACTCTTGACACTTGTAACCTTCATCATCTTCATAGTTATGTACAATAGCAAAATCCACACTATGAATAATTTTTGAGTTTTCAGTATCTTTAATTTTTATTGTTATAACCCTTGTAGAATCCTCAACATTGGAATAACCGTATTTCTTTATATTTTTATTGAAAGCTTTGATGAGTGATTGCTTGATTTCTTTAGGTGAATATTCATTGTCATCGTCATTTGGATAAATATTTACATCTAAATCAAATCCTATATTTGATTTAGGATCATAAGTAATCATATTGCGAGAATAGCTTCCTACAATTTCATATTGAAATGTAAATTTATCTCTCACATCATTTTGAACATCTCTAATAATATCCGTAAGATTTTGGCGTGCGCGAGAAACCATTTTGTCATGTTTTGATATGTACTGAAAATTATATGACATAACATATACCTCCAATGTAGTTACCCTGTCCGACCATTTAGATAGCTGTCTAAATCATTTCATTATAACAAAATAATTTATGTTGTCAAGATATTTATTTAACTATAAATCATATCATATTATTTACGATATATAGTCTTTCTTACTTTCGTGGTAACCAACGCAATAAACGCAGATGGCTCTATATCCAAGCCTACTTCTTGTATCGCTTTTCTCATTTCATTTTCGACTTCTTTAGGAGTGGTGTTGTTATCTTTTGCCACCTGCTCAAATAATCTTTGATAACGCATAAGTTCTCCTCCTTTCGATAATATAGTACAATATATAGTCTATCACAATTTGTCGAACTGTGCATAAAATTATGATAATTATTTATTAGCTTATATAGTACAGTTGTTTGATTTATTTAGTTATGATAAAATCAATTTATTGGTGGTAATTGAATGTTAAAAACAGTACTTTATGAGCAAATAAATAAAGAGTAATATACGAATTTTTTGAAAGGACACGAAATATGAGCAACACTACTAAGGCTTTAAAAGATTTTTTAAATATCAAATTTCCTACTGAAGAATTTGAAGATAATGAAATTGCGTTTTTAGATAAATATATGGAGCAAAAAGATGGTACATATAGCCCATTGCTGAAAGAATTGAACATTGAAAAAAGTCAAAAAATTGAAAAGGCAATGAAAGATATACAAGATATTAAGAAAAGATTTAACAGTATTAAACAACGTGTTTATGAAAAATACAACCAAAAAAGCGATATGCCTGAAAACTATGATTTTTGGGGTTGTATAATTAAAGATTCTTCATCTTTTGATAATGTTGCCGAAGATTTCAACTCTCCGAAACGCTTTAAAGAATTTTTTGAGTGGTGGGTTGGCAACTTAGATAAAAAAGACAAATACCTTCACTGTGCATACTGCGGGGTGAGTGAAAAAGTGACTCGAGACGCATTCAAATATGGTTATATAAGTTCCAAAAAGCCTGCTTTCAACAAAGGTTCTATACAGATTGACCAAACCAAACCAAATCAAGGATATAATAGAGATAACTGCGTTTTTGCCTGCGTGCTTTGCAACAACGCAAAAAGCGATATGATTTCAAATGATGAATTCAAGAAATATTTTGCAGGAGGCATAGCAGATTTTTGGAGCAATTTGAAAAAAAGAATGTACAAAGAATAAAAGAATAAATGTCTTTTATTCTTTCTAAAATTCTTGTTGCGGGTGAAAATAGTTTTTTGAATTTATAAAGTTTTATCTGGATATTGAAACTCCTTTGTGGTATATGTTTGTACTGCAAAGGAGTTGATTTTATGTCAATGCTTGAAGAACTATGGTATGGAAATATAAATCCGAGTGAGGACAAGGAAATATCTGATGAAGAAAAGAAATTGGTCGAACTGATGGCAAGGCATCAGGAGTATCTGACATCAAAACTTAAGGATAAAGAAATTGATGCATTTAAAAAATATGTTGAATGTGTTGATGAGTACACTTCACTGGTTCAAAGTCATGCGTTTGAAATCGGATTTAAGTTAGCGGTTAGGTTGCTAACCGAATAAAAATTAAATTAATACGAATAGCAGTTTCTCTTAATTGAGAAACTGCTATTTTTTGTTTTAAAAACAGTTGTGCAAAACGCTGAAAATAAAAAAGATGTATCTTTGGAAGCTACATAATTAATGGATAAAAAGTGTTGGTTTATGTCAAAAAGATTTTATGAGTTGTAGTGGATAAATCAGTTAATTGATTTATCCACTACATATTGTTTGTGCAGGTTGATTAGTAATACCTTAAATGTATCTTCTGAAGATGCACGCAATATAAAAAAATCTGTTATCTTTTTTGTAATAAAAAAATTTGGCTCAAAAGAGCAAAAAAGTGTGCAAGGATAATTGAGAGGATATTTTTAAAATGGCTCAAAGGTGTTTTCTCAACGGCTAAATATATGGAGGCGTATGTAAATATTTTGTAAATAAAATTTAAGCACCCTCATTTTTTGCTGTTTTTCTGTCCGTATAGTGAAGAGACTAAAAAGTTTAGTTCTATTATGTTTTCTAAAATTTTGGTTTGGAGGTGTTTGGATTTGTAAACAATCTGTAAACATTTGAAAAAACAGTGCCCAAAACATCGTTCCCACTGCCTACTTATATGGAAAGATATTTTTTTGTGAAAGGAGACTTATAACATGAACGGAAATTATTTTTTATTGCCTAACAGGATTTTTGACGAAGGCTTAACTCCTATGGAGTTTGTGGTGTACAGCTTTCTGACAAGCAGAGGTGATGCGAAAGGAATGAGTTTTTACTCCGTTCCTAACATTGCAAAATACTGCGGTATGTGTGAGAACTCCTGCCGTAAAGCGATTAGAGGACTTACGGATAAAGGCTATGTTGATGTTTCGGAAAGGTATTTTGAAAACGCAAGGCAGAGCAATCTGTATACGGTACACAAAATATGAACCACCGCCGGTTCAGCAAACGGTGACAAACAATTAAAAGCCTTTGAAGTGAAAAAACAAAAGTGATCGTGCTGATTATTAAAACACGAATTTGAGCCGTTTTTGGCGGTATTTTCAAAGGTTTAATCAATTAGAATAAAGGTGCTTTGCACCGCACTACATCAGTCAGCAACGCTGACTGTTAGGCGAGTTTCGTCTTTGTATTACGCTACGGCGCAAAACAAAGACATTTGGGCTAAGCCCAAACCCCTATTTAAATTTTGGAGGTGAAAAATCATAGATAATAACAGAACAGAAATTTTAAATTTCAGGGTAACAAAAATGGAAAAAGAATTGATAGAAATGTATGCAAGCACTAAGTATAAAAGCATTGCTCCCTATCTTCGTGACTGTGCTTTGCATAAAGAAATCAAAATCATTCGAGGCATTGAAGGAGTTGAATATGAGTTAAGACGAATAGGAAACAATCTTAATCAGCTCACAAGAGCTGTCAATTCAGGAATGTGTAATGCAGTTGATTTAAAAGAAATGCGTCAGGAGGTGGCAAAGGTATGGCAATTATTAAGTTCACTTCAGGGAAAATAAATCCGAGAACTGTCATTAATTATGTGTGCAACAAAGAAAAAACCACTGATAAACTTATCAGCGGTAAAAACTGTATGCCGGAAAGCTGCGAGTATGAATTTGCCGAAGTAAAGAAAGCGTTCGGAAAAACTGACGGCAGAACTTACTACCATATGATACAATCCTTCTCTCCTGATGACAGAATAACACCTGAACAGGCACACGAGGTCGGATTGCAAATGGCAGAATTGTTTGAAGGTTATCAGGTACTTGTAGTCACTCACACCAACAAAGCTCACACGCATAATCATCTTGTAATCAACAGTGTGAACTTTGAAAACGGAAAGAAGCTGACTATTTCTAATCAGGAACTTGAAAGAATCAAAAATTATTCGAACAGTATTTGCTTACAAAACGGTTGGGATGTTACTGAGGCAAAGACAAGAAGAAACAAAAATCCGAAATGGAAACAGATAATTATTGAAGATGCTCTTACTGCTATGGCTGAAAGTTACAGTATGGACGAGTACATTTCAAAATTAAAAGAGCTTGGTATTTATGTTTCGTACAATCCCGACTACAAGTATATGACTTACAGTGATGCAGAAGGACACAAGTGCAGAGACGCAAAACTGTTTGATGAGAGGTTGCTGAAGAAAAATCTTGAACTATATTTTGATTTAGGTGGAGCAGAAACTTTAATCGGAGATACAATTCTCGATTATGAAACGCCGAGATCAGGCAACTGTACTGACGGACTTATGAACTTGATAACAAATTTCATAGACACGATACAGGCTGACGAAGAAGAATACGATGACACTTATTACATTCACGACAGGAAAAAGTTAGAGAAAATCGTTGAAAAAATGAGAGCAAGAGGTTCTAAAATCACGCTTGCAAAATTTATAAAGATACTTAATTCAAAAACCGAACCGGAAGAAACTTATTATTTCGGTTGGTAATTTAGGAGGGTTACATATGAATAATGAAAATAAAAATGATGAGTTTGTATTTTTAACGCCGATGGATGTGGCAAAAATAATCGGATGTTCAATCCCAACAGCAAGAAAACTTTTCTACCGTGACGATTTTCCTGCAATCAAAGTAGGCAAAAATCTCAAAGTCCTTAAAACTGAATTTATCAAATGGTGCAGTGAAAGGAGAATGTAATTATAGAG
>URIN01000072.1 GCA_900547915.1 uncultured Clostridium sp.
AAGAGACAGGTTTTACTACGAATATCAAGCATTTTTTTCCATTTAAAAAAGTTTGTTCAATCTAAACAAAAGAGCACACAAAAGACTGCGTTATTATATTGATTTTTTGCTTTTTTCCGTTTTGAGAAGCACAATTATAGGTATCAAAGCAAAAACGGCAACCGCTGCTGAAGCAAGGAAAATATTTGCCGTCGGAATGGTTTTTACCGTTCCGAGTTCAACATAAGTCTGATTATTATTAGCTATTACGGCAGCACCTATGTACGGTCCTGTAACCATTGGGATAAGCACCTGAAATACTATTCTGACTCCCTGGAAAAGGCCCACTTTATCTGTGGGTGTATAATCCCTAATAGTGCCGCAGATGCACGCTGAAGAAACCAGATAAGCGCCCATCATCACCGTGCCGAACGCCATAAGCACTGCAAGGTTATCTCCCTTAGCAAAGTACATAAGAACAAAACCAACAATAAGAACTATTGCGGCGGGAAGCAGACAGCGGATTTTGCCGACCTTATCAATAACACGCCCGAGAAGGACTGAAATAACAGCTGACAAAATAAGTATTACACCAAGCGGGATTGCATAATCGGTTATGCCGAGTGTCTTTTCAAGATAAATTATGATATACGGCATAAACACCTGATAGGCAATACTGAATATGCAAAACGCCGCGAATGCAATATAAAGCCGCGGATTTTTCTTTACGGTGGACGGACGGAAGCCGTAGATTATATTTTTAAAATAATTTTCGTTATTTGCCTTTATTCCCGGCTTATCTTTAAGGAAAAATATGCCAAGAAAACCACAAACCGTGGTGGCTATTCCTACGATAAGGAAAAAGGTCTGCCATTCGCCCTTCTGTTTAAAACCGTCAAGCACGCCGAATACAAGTATCATTGCAAGGAGCGGCAGTGCCTGAAGAACCGTCTCTGCCCTGCCTCTGTTTGAATCATCTGTAATATCCGTTACCCAACTGTTGAAAGCAGCGTCAAAAGCAGTTGAACCGAAAAATGTCATAACGCAGTCCATAATAATTACGAGAAGCGCCGCGGCTGAAACTGCGTTTGCGGTATGAAAAAGTTTCTGTGTATTATCAACAGTTATAAACCCAAACGAGGCTGTGACAATACCCCAGAATATGTATCCCGTAACAATAAACACCTTGCGTTTGCCTATCTTATCCGATAGAGCGCCCATTACAAGTGTTGTAACTGCGGCGGTAACTGCTGAAGCGGCAACCATGGCGGCAATATCGTTTGCCGTGCCCCCGACAGCATCAAACAGGTAGACATTGAAATACATATTTTCAATCACCCATGCAAGCTGCCCTATAAGCCCGAACAGCACCACGCTGAACCAAATACGAGCGCCGAGTTTTGTGGATTTAACTGATGTTTTCGGCATAAAAATCACCCCTTTGATTTTATTATTGCACAAAAATCAAAAGGGGTCAATAAATTGCTTATAAACAAAAGATAAACAGTAAAAAAGCGCGCCTCTTGGACTGTCCGCAAAGCGCGCTGATAAATCACATTAATACTTAATTTTTGCTGTCATGAAGTTTTGCAGCTGCCGAAACAAAACCGCGGAAAAGCGGATGAGGTCTGTTCGGCCTGCTCTTGAATTCCGGATGGAACTGGCAGGCAACAAACCACGGATGTGACGGGATCTCCATCATTTCAACAATATGGTTATCCGGTGAAGTACCGGCAAATATAACACCGTTCTTTGCAAATTCCTCGCGGTAATCGTTATTTACCTCATAACGGTGACGGTGACGCTCATAAATCATTGACGCGCCGTAAAGCTGATAAGATTTTGACTCAGGATTGAGCACACAGGGATACTGACCGAGACGCATTGTGCCTCCCATTTCCTGAACATTTCTCTGGTCAGGCATAATATCAATTACAGGATTTGTTGTCTCGGGATTTATCTCTGCTGAGTTTGCGTCTGCAAGACCGAGTACATTTCTTGCAAACTCAATTACCGCAACCTGCATACCAAGGCAAATTCCAAGATACGGAATATTATGTGTTCTGGCATAATTAACCGCCTTTATCTTGCCCTCTACTCCCCTGCTGCCGAAGCCGCCGGGAACAAGGATGCCGTCCATATCCCCAAGGATTGCATCAAGGTCTGTGCCTTCAGGCTCAAGTGTTTCCGAATCTATCCAGTGAATATCAACAGCAGAATGTGTTTCTATGCCGCCGTGTTTGAGCGCCTCGTTTACGGAAATATAACTGTCATGCAGTTCAACATATTTGCCGACCATTGCTATCTTTACCGTGCGCACGGGATTTCTGAGCGCATCAAGCATTTCCTGCCAATCTGAAAGGTCGGGTTCACCGCAGTCAAGGCCGAGTTTCTTCACAGCAACATCATCAAGACCCTCTTTATGAAGCATCATGGGAACAGCATAGAGAATGTCGCAGTTATTGTTTTCAATAACGCAGTCTTTTTCTACATTACAGAAAAGCGCTATTTTATTTCTGATATCGTCTGTAAGCGGATGCTCCGTGCGGCAAACTATAATATCGGGGTGAATACCGAGAGCAAGCATCTCCTTTACGCTATGCTGTGTCGGCTTTGATTTAAGTTCATCCGAAGCTGCAAGATAAGGCACAAGAGTTACGTGGATGAAAAGGCAGTTTTCCCTGCCGTATTCAACAGAAAACTGGCGTATAGCCTCAAGAAACGGCTGACTTTCAATATCGCCTATTGTGCCGCCTGTCTCAACAAGGCAAATATCAGCGCCTGTTTCTGCATTTCTGTAAATATATCTTTTTATTTCGTTTGTAACATGGGGGATTATCTGAATAGTCTGCCCACCGTACACGCCCTTTCTTTCGTCCGCAATAACATTCCAGTACACTCTGCCCGATGTAAGGTTTGAGTTCTGTGAAAGGGATTCGTCAATAAATCTTTCATAATGACCAAGATCAAGGTCAGTTTCAGCGCCGTCATCCGTTACAAATACTTCTCCGTGCTGAACAGGGTTCATAGTTCCCGGATCAACATTGAGATAAGGGTCAAGCTTCTGCGCTGTTACCTTGAGTCCGCGTGATTTTAAAAGTCTGCCGAGTGATGCCGCAGTTATACCCTTACCGAGTCCGCTTACAACACCGCCCGTGACAAAAATGTACTTTGGCTTATTCACAAATATTCCTCCTAAAATTTATTATAAGCCAGCTATTTTGTTTCCGGCTCACATGTGAGACGCATACCGAGCTTTTTCAGCACATTTTCATCAACATGGGAAAGAAGCACGGTAGAGTGCATTTCACAATTTTTTAGATTTTCAAGCTGCGCAACAGCGGCCGCCGCATTTTTATCGCTGCGCGCAGATATAGAAAGGGCTATAAGCACCTCATCAGAATGAAGGCGCGGATTTTTGCTGCCCAGATATTTTACTTTTAGTTCCTGAATGGGTTTGATAACCTCCGGATCAATAAGGAGCACATCATCATCTATCCCCGCAAGATATTTCAGGCAGTTTATAAGAGTTGCCGAAATACAGCCGAGCAGAGCGGAAGTTTTGCCCGTGATAACGGTGCCGTCCGTAAGTTCCGCCGCCGCACCCGGTTTTCCGGTGTTCTGGTATATCTCCCTTGCAGCGGCAGTGCATTTACGTGATGTTTCGCTTATATCAGCCTGCTTCATAAGAAGTTCCAGCTTATAGATCTCATCACGATTTTCTGCGCCTTTAGCCGCGTTTCTTAATGCGTTGAAATAACGCCGAATGATTTCCTGCTTTGCGGCTTCACAGACCGCATCATCGTCAAAAATGCAGTTGCCCGCCATATTTACGCCCATATCTGTGGGTGATTTATAGGGGCATTCGCCGTAAATTTTTTCAAAAATGGCTTTGAGAACAGGGAATATTTCCACATCTCTGTTATAATTGACAGTGGTCTCTCCGTAAGCCTCAAGATGCCAAGGGTCTATCATATTTATATCGTTGAGATCAGCCGTAGCCGCCTCATACGCCATATTTACTGGGTGGCGCAGAGGGAGATTCCATATCGGGAAAGTTTCAAATTTTGCATAGCCAGCTTTCACACCCCGTTTGTTTTCGTGATAAAGCTGTGAAAGACAGGTTGCCATTTTTCCGCTGCCTGGACCCGGCGCCGTTACAACAACGAGCTTTCTTGTTGTTTTTATGTAATCATTCTGACCGAAGCCGGAATCGCTTACTATATTTGCTATATTTGACGGATAGCCGTCAATTATATAATGATGATAAAATTTGATGCCTTCTTTTTCCAGTTTCTTTTCAAAAGCAAGGACACGCGGATGAGGCGCATACTTAGTGAGCACAATGCTTCCGACCATAAGTCCGCAGTTTGTAAACGCCTTTACAAGACGGAGCGTGTCAACATCATATGTAATGCCGAGGTCACTTCTTACCTTGCATTTTTCTATATCTTCCGCATTTATTACAATAACTATCTCAGCTTCATCTTTGAGCTGAAGGAGCATTTGCAGTTTACTATCAGGCAAAAAGCCCGGAAGCACACGGGAAGCATGAAAATCATCAAACAACTTCCCACCGAATTCAAGATAGAGTTTTCCCCCAAACTCGGAAATTCTTTCCCTTATGCGGGAAGACTGCATTTTTAAATATTTATCGTTATCGAAACCGGTTTTATACATATCCTTTTCCCTCTTTGACAAGCCTTAAAAAAGAACAAGACGGCTGCACGCGTGTACAACCGTCTGTACTTACATATTATAAAGCAATCATATCTATAAATCAATAGCACAGCTTAAAAAAATAATCAAAAAATGAATTATTTTTCTTTTCTTTTTTCATCAGCGGCTTTTACAATTTCAAAGACCTCGGCATCAAATTCCTTGTCCTTAAAATAATATTTAAGGTCATCATCAGTTATTTTGCGTATAACACGGCATGGATTGCCGGCAGCGATAACACCTGACGGTATATCTTTTGTGACAACGCTTCCTGCCCCTATAACAGTGCCGTCTCCGATAGTTACACCCGGCAAAACAACGCTGTTTCCGCCTATCCAAACATCATTTCCTATTTTAACAGGAATTCCATATTCATACATAGTGCCGCGTGCAGCGGGGTGAACGGGGTGCCCGGCTGTATAGATTGAAACATTTGGCGCAAAGAACACATTATTTCCTATATCTACCCTGCCGACATCAAGTATGACGCAGTTGTAATTTGCGTTGAAGCAATCACCCACAAAAATATTTTTACCGTAATCGCAGTAAAACGGAGGATTGATCCAGGCATTTTCACCGAGCGAGCCAAACATTTCATGCGCTATCTGGGTTAATTTATCGAAATCCCACGGGTCAACAACGCTGTTGAACTGGTGAATTAGAATTTTATTGTTTTTCATTATCTCGGCAAGCGTTTCATCAACCTTGTACGCCATGCCCTTTTCCATTCTTGTTTTATTATCCATAATTACCCTCTCTGAAAACAATTAATAAGCGGTTCCCCGCACTTTGATTTTATATTATTATGCGAAGTTATGCAACACATTGTTCAGATTTTCAGCAAAAAAGAAAATTTATGCAGGCATATAATTAATTACTTTTTATAATTGGTTAAAAGGAAACTGCATAGCATATGAGAAACAAAACCAAATATCTGCTTGACAGCAAAGCTGTGAGAAAGCTGTGTGAAACAGCAGTATATAAAGATATTTCCAAAATAAAGCCGCTTTCAAGCGGTGAATTCAACGCCGTTTACGGTGCCGCTGCAAACGTAAAAGCCATTGCAGTAAAGATAGTGCTGCCGTCATCAAATTATGTTATGACCTACGAAAAAGATATGATAAGAACTGAGCTGTATCGCACGGCTTTCAAAGAACTCAAAAACATAAAAATTGACACTGAAACGCTCAACGATTAAAATTAAAGTAACTTAATTACAAACCGCGGAGGTAATTTATGCTTTATACAATAGGAGAAATGGCAAAGGCGCTCGGCATCAACACATCTGCACTGAGATATTATGACAAAGAAGGTCTATTACCGTTTGTTGAGCGTTCAAGAAGCGGCATCAGAATGTTCACGGATAAAGATTACGCTATGCTAAAACTGATAAACTGCCTTAAAAGGTCTGGCCTTTCAATAAAGGAAATAAAATCTTATATAAAAATGGCACAGGAAGGAGACACCTCACTTAAAGAAAGGCAGAAAATATTTGAGAGCCGCAGATCAGCAGTAAAGAAAGAGATAGAAGAACTGAACGAAACACTTGAAATCTTAAACTACAAATGCTGGTATTACGAAACGGCATTGAAAAAAGGCAGTGAAAAGATTTTAAATGAGCTTTCCTTGGCTGATGTTCCGAAAGAATTCAGGGCGGCAAAAGAAAAGCTTGAAATAGAAAACAAAAGCGGACGCATATAAGCGCCCGCTTTTTATATATTCACAAATTTTCCTTGCAAGAATATTCACAAACATTAAGTTTTAAAATACAAACCTCATCAAGCGCGGCTTTAGATATGTCCCATTGCGAAACTCCTGTATAATGGTGCATTATAAGACAAAGCGCTTTCATTTTTTCGTCATCATTTTCCACGAACTCCACATTCCCCCAACCCGCAACACTTGAATATTTAGCAGTATATCCGCACGCCTTTTGAGCTGTTACAAGCTGATGCATAGTATCTGTTTCGAAACCTGCTGACGGGCACTTTTTTAACAGCTGAATCTTTTTACCCTTTTGAGCGCAATGGAAATAAAGAAAAAGTTTATCAAAAACTAACTCATAACCGTAACTGAGCGGAACAATATACGGAGCATTTTCGTCATTAATAGCAATTCTGCACACCCGGCACTCACCCAACACCTGTGAAATTCTCTCAATACTTTCCGTTTTTCTTTCAATCCTGTTCATAAATTCTCCCCATTACAAATGATATTAATATACAGTTTTTCTGTAAAATAACACACGTTACTCACAAAGTCAAGCGGCATAATTCCGCAGATGAACAATAGTTGCTTTTTAATAAAATTAAGTTCTAAAATAACTAATTTTTAATTATTATTAACAATATTTACTCTTGATACTGTCTCTTATA
>URIN01000073.1 GCA_900547915.1 uncultured Clostridium sp.
TACACAAGGCTATTCGTCGGCAGCGTCAGATGTGTATAAGAGACAGATACAAAGTTGATTGATTATTATTGTGTTCGGATGTTTCCTTTGCTATTATGAAGACGAAATGAAAAACGTTTCAATACATGTTGCAAGGGGGGATTACCGGTGTTTAGAGTTGGCATTATCGGATGCGGAAAAATAGCACAGACAAGACATATACCTGAATACTTAGATAATCCGTATTCAGAAATAGCAGGTTATTATGATTTTAATATGCAGCGTGCGCAGGAACTTGCTCAAAAATATTCAGGCAAGGCGTATGAAAGTGTAGAAGAAATGCTTTCGGATAACAGTGTTGATGCTGTTTCGGTATGCACTTCAAATGATACACATGCAGAAATTACTATAGCAGCGCTTGAGGCCGGCAAACATGTGCTTTGTGAAAAACCGATGGCAACCAATCTTGAGGATTGTGAAAAAATGTATGAGGCCGCTGTAAAAAACAAGAGATACCTTATGATAGGTATGAATCAGCGTCTTGCCAAGGCTCACAAAAAGGCAAAGGAACTTATTGAAAGCGGCGAGATAGGAAGAATCGTTACTTTCAAAACTACTTTCGGTCACTCAGGTCCTGAAACATGGAGCATAGACCCCGGTATGAACAGCTGGTTTTTTGATAAAAAAAGAGCCGCTATGGGGGCTATGGCTGATCTGGGAGTGCATAAAACAGATCTTATTCAGTATCTTACAGGTCAGTATGTTACAGAGGTTACAGCTAAAGTTATCACTCTTGACAAGAGATACTCAACGGGTGAACTCATTTCGGTGGATGACAATGCTTTTTGTATTTATAAGATGAATGACGGCGTTGTTGGCACAATGTGCGCAAGCTGGACTTATTACGGGGCAGAGGATAATTCCACTGTGCTTTATGGCACAAAGGGAATTATGAGAATTTACGATGACCCGAATTATTCAATAACCATTACAAAAAGGAACGGCGAAAGGATTTTATACGATATAGATAAGATCCAGACCAATGATAATCAGACAAAATCAGGCATTATCGATATGTTCGCTCAATGTCTTGAGAGTGACACCGAGCCGCCTATCTCGGCAGAAAGCGTATTGCCGGCAATGCGCGCGGTGTTCGCAGCGATCGAATCCTCAAACACGGGAAAGACCGTTACTATTGATAAGAACGGGGGGATCAGATAGTTATGAAAATGGGCTTTGTAAGCTCCATACTTGAAAATTATACTTTTGAAGAGGTAATTGATTTTGCCGCTGAAAACGGTTTCAGGTGTGTGGAGCTTGCTTCATGGAAAAAGGAAAAGGCAGAAAGGCGTTATGCGGGTGTAAGCCATCTTGACGCTGAGGGCCTTACGGATGAAAAGGCAAAATATATTCTTGATTACTGCAAAAACAGAAATGTTGAAATTTCGTCCCTTGCCTATTATCCAAACACTATGGATCATGATTTGAATAAGAGAAAAGCAAATATTGAGCATCTTATGAGTGTAATAGATGCTTCTGCAAAACTCGGTATAAACATGGTAACCACTTTTATAGGCAGAGATCAGTATAAGACGGTCGATGAAAACCTTGCAGAGCTTGAATCAGTCTGGAGACCGATAATCGAGCACGCAGAGCAGAAAAAGGTAAAGATCGGAATTGAAAACTGCCCAATGCTTTTCGGACCAGATCAATGGCCGGGCGGGCAGAATTTAATGACAACGCCTGTTATATGGCATAAGGTTTTTGATATTCTCAATAGTGATTATCTGGGAATCAACTATGATCCTTCACACTTCGTATGGCAGATGATGGATTATATAGCGCCTATATATGAGTTTAAAGATAAAATTTTTCACGTTCATTTCAAGGATATAAAACTTTATCCCGAAAAACTCAAAAGGTGCGGTTCAATGGCATATCCGCTTGATTATATGGCACCAAAACTTCCGGGACTTGGAGATGTTGACTGGGGCAAATATGTCAGCGCGCTTACCGATATAGGTTATGATTCTTATGTTTGTATTGAGGTTGAGGACAGAGCGTTTGAGGACAGCCGTCAGAGGATCGAAGACAGCATAATTCTTTCAAAACGCTATATGGATCAATTTGTTATTTAAGTCTATTACCGGATAAACCGGATATATAGAAAAATTTTTGGAGGGAAAATTTATGAAAGCTAAAAAAATAATCGCCGTCATATTGGCAGTGCTTATGGTTGCAGCTTGCTTTGCCGCTTGTTCAAATTCATCAGACGATGGCGGTTCATCAAGCCAGGCATCTCATATCTATATTTTGACGGCTGCTGAAGACCACGGCTGGACCGGTTCCGTAGCTACATTTGCTAAGGAAAAGGCAGAAGAAATCAACAATGCGGGTAAATATACCGCAGAAGTTATCACTGCTTCAAGTGCTTCAGACCAGATCACAAAGATCGAAGACATTATCGCAAAAGGTGAAAAGGACATTGCAGTAGTAGTACAGCCTATGGACGATACTGTTCAGTCCGCAATCCAGTCACTTGTTGACGCAGGCATTCCTTATGTTGCTTTTGACCGTATTATAGACGCTGTTTCATCTTCAGCTGTAGCAAACGTTAAGGGCGATAACGAAGGCATCGGCGCAGGTGCTGCTGCATACTTTGTTGAAAACGGACTTACTCCGGGTGAAAGCGTATATGTTTATGAAGGTGACACATCTTCAGTTACAACTCTTCGTAACCAGGGCTTCACAAAGTATCTTACAGGCGAACTTGCATTCAACGGCCAGACTATCCCTGAAGATAAGAAATGGTCAGAGGATGATCTTAAAGCTATCACATATTCAGGCGCTATGAACTGGAGCAGAAGTGATACAAAGACTTCATTCGAAACTCTTATGGGTGATGCAAACAACGCAAATATTAAATGGTTCTATGCTCAGGATGACGAACTTACAATGGGTATCCTTGAGGCTCTTCAGGGCGGCGGTATCGCTGATTCAACAAAGAGCGCGTTCCTTGCAAACAAACCGTTTATCACAGGCTGCGGCGGACTTGAAGAGCTTTATGCAGTACTCCGCGGCGAGACCTACACTGATATTTCTTCTCAGTGCGGCGGCATCATGTCAGTAACATATTCACCGTCAATGATCCAGACAGCTATCCAGGATATGGTTGATTATCTTGACGGCAAAGAAGTTACTCAGGATCACGTAATCGCTTGTGAAAACGTAACATCTGAAAACGTATCAGAATACAAATCTTTCTCATAACAAACTATTTTATCAATACAAACATGAACGAAACAATGTGCAAGGTCGGCAACGGCCTTGCACATTAAATAATCAAAAGAGGGAATGTAAATGAAGCTTCTGGAAATGAAAGATATTCATAAATCTTTTAACGGCGTTTCGGTTCTAAACGGCGTTAATCTTACTGTGAATACGGGTGAAGTACATGCTCTTTTGGGAGAAAACGGCGCAGGCAAGTCAACGCTGATGAATATTTTGACGGGTGTTTATCAGAGTGATGGCGGCGAGATTGTTTTCGATAATAAAAAGGTAAGTCACGTATCTGTTAAAGAAAGCGAAAGTATGGGCATAGCTTTTGTTCATCAGGAGCTCAATCTTTTTAATGACCTTAAAGTATATGAAAACATTTTTTTAACTAAAGAGTACACAAATAAGTTTGGCATTCTTGATAAGAAAAGAATGATAAAAGAAAGCAAAGAGCTTTTTGAAAAATTAGGTGTTGATATTGACCCTAATGCGATGGTATCAGACCTTAAAACAAGTAAAAAACAGCTTTTAGAGATAGCAAAGGCACTCTTCTTTGATGCAAAGCTGTTAATTCTTGACGAACCTACCACTTCTCTTACCAATGATGATGTAGATCACCTGTTCTCAATAATCCGCTCACTTAAGAAAAACGGAACATCGTTTATTTTTATCAGTCATAAAATGCCGGAGATCTTTGAGATAGCAGACAGATATACCGTATTTAGAAACGGTAATTATATCTGCAAGGGCAATATAAAAGACACTACTCCCGAAGAAGTTACCAAAAAAATGGTTGGTGAAAAGTATTCGGTTGAGGATGTTTACAGCCCAAGAGAATTCGGCGATACAGTTCTTAAAATCGAAAACTTGACCGGAAACGGTTTTAAAAATATTAATCTGGAAGTTAAGAAAGGCCAGGTAATAGGTCTAACGGGACTTCAGGGCTCGGGTTCAAGCGAGCTTATGCAGTGCATTTTCGGCGCGGGTGCAAGCTATAACGGAAATATCTATATTAATGGAAAACCGATGCACAAAAATTCAATCCACATTGCTATGAAAAGCAAAATAGCAATGCTGCCCGCAAACAGGAAGGAAAATTCGGTTCTGCCGGATATGAGTATTTTGGAAAACACCTATATCAGCGAACATACACTTTCCGGAAACAAGCCTTTGATAAACGCTAAAAAAGAGACAAAACGTTATGATTCATTCAAAGATGATCTTCATATAAAAGCTCAGTCGGCAAATGATGCGGTAACATCACTAAGCGGAGGAAACCAGCAGAAGGTATTTATAGCTAGGTGGCTCAACACCCAGGCGGATATCCTGCTTTTCGATAACCCCACCCAGGGTATCGATGTTGGTGCAAAGGCTGAAATATACAGATTAATTCTTAAACTTGCGGAATCGGGAAAAACGATTATTATAAATACGCTTGAGATTCCCGAACTCCAGAAAGTTGCGGATTACTGTGCTGTGTTCTATAACGGAAGTATTGTGAAGATGCTGCCGCACAGCGAAATCAATGAAGAAAAAGTGATGATGTACTCAACGGGTACTTTTAAGGAGGCAATGTAATGGGCGCTGAAAAGATAAAAAAAGCGGGAAAAAGCCAAATAGGCGCGGTCATCTCGCAGTATAGTTACATAATTGTTTTTGCGGTTATATTTGCAATATATGCAATAATAAGCCAGGGCGGTCTTACATGGAGCGGCGTAATGAATATCTTCCGCCACTCAACCGTTATAGGTATTATAGGTATAGGTATGGGCCTTGTGTGCCTTACCGGAGAGATAGATCTTTCAGTCGGCTCAATGCTTGCAATGGTCAGCGGATTTTCGGTAATGGTATTCAATATGACTAACAACATTATCGTTACGCTGTTGTTTGCACTTGTGTTCGGCGCGCTTCTAGGTTTTATAAACGGAATTCTTGTAGGTGCTGTAAAAATGCCGGCGTTCATTGTTACACTTGCAACAATGCTTATTTTCCGTTCGTTTACGCAGTATCTGTGCCAGCATGTTGATAAAGAACTTATCGGCGGGGGCAGCTCGGTTTATAAAATGTCAACTGCTCTCAGCAGCTATCAGGGCTTTTATCAGTTCGGAAACGGCAAGGTCGCAACAGTTCCCATAGTTGGTTTGATACTTATCATAATGACTGCGATTTTCGTGTTTATATCCACAACAACAAAATACGGCAAAAAGGTTTATGCCATAGGCAGTAATGAAAAAGCTGCGGCTCTTGCAGGTATCAATGTTTCACTTATAAAAGTCAGCGTGTTTGTAATCACCGGTTTAATGGTTGGTCTTGCTTCATTCCTTTGGATTGCAATGAACGGTTCCTCAGACCCTGCCACAACGGGCTCCAGCTATGAAATGTATGCAATCGCCGCTGTTGTTCTCGGCGGAATCGCCATGAGCGGAGGCAAGGGCAGAATCCTCGGTGTATTCTTCGGCGCACTAAGCTACACTGTAATCGATAAGATTATTGTTGCTCTTAAAATGGATTCTCTTATCAACGATACAATCAAAGGTATTATACTTATTATTGTTATCCTCATTCAGGTATCCGGTCCTCAGATCAAGGAAAAATATCAGCAGATGAAGATACAGAAAGAGTATAAAGCTGAAAAGTAATAATATAAAAAATATCGGGCAGCCTGCAACAGCAGACTGCCCGTTTTTTATGTGCCGTTTATTTTAAATAAGACCCATTACGTGCTGAAGCAGTAGGCTTACACCTGTTATGCTTATCCAGCAGCAGAAACCGAGAAATATCGGTTTTGCTCCGCTTTTTACAAGCTTTACAATATTGGTGTTCATACCGATAGCCGCCATTGCCATAACAATGAGAAATTTGCTCAGTGTTTTGAGCGGGTCAAACAAATCTGCGCTTACACCGCAGCTTACTGCAATTGTTGTAATAATTGACGCGCCGATAAAGAATAATATGAAAAACGGAAAGATCTTTTTGAAATTGATTTTTCCTGCGCCGTTTGATTTCTGCTTCTTTGCTCTTGCAAGCGCAAGCACAAGTGTAATCGGGATTATTGCAAGTGTTCTTGTCATCTTAACAGTTACCGCTTTGTCAAGTGTTGCGGTGCCCAGGTTAAACATCCCGTCCCACGTGGATGCCGTTGCCGTAACGGATGACATATCATTAACAGCCGTGCCGGCGAAAATTCCAAACGCATCGCCCGAAGTTGTGTCAAATCCGATAAGTTGACCGAATGAGGGGAACAGAAGTGCTGCAAGCACGTTGAAAAGAAATATAACGGATATAGACTGTGCTACTTCTTCCTCGTCAGCGTCAATAACGGGCGCTGTTGCAGCTATGGCAGAACCGCCGCATATTGATGAGCCAACGCCTATAAGCGTTGCCACTTTTGACGGCATTTTGATAAATTTATTTATAAGAAATGCCATAATTAGCGATATGTCGATAGTGCATATTATTATCGGAAGAGATTGTTTGCCTGTTTCAAGCACAACATTAAGATCCATGCCAAAACCGAGCAGTATAACAGCCCATTGAAGAATTTTTTTTGATGTGAATTTGATTCCCGGTTCAAGAGCGGTTTTGTTTTTGATTATAAGTGTCAGTATCATTCCCGCAAGTATGGCAATAACTGCGCCGCCTATTATCGGAAAAGCCGTGCCTATAAACCATGACGGAATTGCAATTGCAAGGCAAAGCAGTATTCCGGGTGTGTTCTTATTAATCCATTCCATAATGCTACCTCTTTTTCCTTTTTTCTCCTGCGTATCTGTCTCTTATACACATCTGACGCTGCCGACGAATAGCCTTGTGTA